>NZ_JAUHLI010000022.1:0-48807 GCF_036325985.1 Alkalimonas cellulosilytica | reverse complement strand
TCCTGCTGTCAAGGCTGAATCTCAGCATTTACCGCACTTTTTTCATCCCGCTGCAGAGCGCTTATTCGCTGCCCTGCTGGCTTGGTTCGGCATTATAGGGAGCTAAGATAAAGCTGCAAGCCTTATTTGATCCTTTTGGTTTGTTTGCCTAAAAAGCGGGCTCTTTGTACTTTTTCAGCGCAACAGCGGCTTTTAAGCGCTGCTTGCCATAGAGGAAGGCCTTGGTCATGATGTCACGATTCACCGGGATATACTGGTAATCCGCAGCATTTTGGCCTGCTTCGGTATCGACATCTGGATCGTTTAAATAAACGAAGTCGTCATCGGCATCACACAACAATACCCAGTGCGGTGCTTTGCTTCGATCAAATTGCCAGGTACTTATCAGTAATAACACCAAACAACCCTGATGGAGTTTTTCCAGCACATCATTGAGCGTAAACTCGGTGATATGAACCGCAATACCGGCCTTAGCACATTTTTGCTGCTCAATCTGATGGACCCGCTCCAACATCTGTTTCTTTTGTATATGACGCACCGAGTCGACGAAAAGTGGCCCCGACTGATTTAGCATCACCTCAGTGTCAAAGCCACGTTGCCAGGCAGCCAGGGCCAGGCCTCTTGGGCTGCAACCGCCGTGACCTGAAGTCATGAAAATAGTGGTTGCTTCACGCCAGATTTCTAATTCCTCTGCATAGGGATCGTAGGTATTCGGTTCGAAGTAATTCATTGCCATCAATAAAGCGGCCGGGCCACAAGTAAAAGGTGTTGTTTGCTGGATAAACTGTATGCCTTTATCCGTCCCCTGCTGCTGATAACTGAACACACGCTTCTGCATGCACAGTGCATCCGAATGATCTTCATAAAAATCATGGCGGATAGCAAATTCCTGATAGCCCTGACGCCGATACAAGGCAATAGCGCTGTCATTATCCGGCCTGACTTCCAGACGCAAAAACACACAACGCCGCTGCCGGGCAGATAACTCGGCCTGATTTAACAGCAGCTGTGCAAAACCTTGCTTTCGTTCGGTGGGTAATACGGCAAGTGAGTACAACCGGGCCAGACTAATGCCCCGACGGTACAGCACCAGAAAATAACCGACCAGCTGGTTATTCTTCTCCAGTACCTGCAGATCACTGCGCTTATCCAAAATAAAGTGCCTGAAGCTGCGACGACTCAAACGATCAGCATCAAAGCAGGCTTGCTCCAGCTGCACTAAATCAGCTAAATCCGCCAACAAAGCATCACGGATACAAAGATCTTTGTTCTGCATAGGCACCTTAATCCCTTGTTTCATCGCCAGGCATTGCACGTTGTTTCCAGCTATCTTGCAAGACAATTATTTTGCTGCTGACGAGTAAAGGATTTCATTAGGCAGCAATCAACACTAGTGTCTACAATACAAGAAATACGTTTTTCCGGAACAGGATATGTCTAAGTTATTAATCGTAGTAGATAAGCTGCAAGATTGGGGACCTTTCTTTCAATACGATGGCGTGATGACGCTGGCCGATTATCTGAAGTGGCAGGGCAAGTCCCGCCAGCGCGTAAGGCTTATTAACCTTTGTCGACAATCCCAGTACCTGGGTTCGGGTTATTACTGTTCGTTGCTGGCCGAAGCGCGTAATCACCATGCCATCCCGTCCATTAAGGTATTTAATAAGTTTAACCGGGACGAAATTGCCGATGTCATTGATGATATCCCGGTCGCATTAACGAAGCAGTTAAATAAAGCACTGGCTGATAACCCGGAAACGCAACTTACTTTTCAGCTTTATTTTGGCGAAACCAATGAGCGCTCGCTAAAAAAAGTAGCCGATTATCTGTTTGAAGCATTCTCCGTTCCTATCCTGCACGTTGATTTGATCAAGAAACAACAATGGCAGGTGAAAACGATTCGTATCGGCAGTTTGCACAAACTGACGGAGTCGCAACAAACGCAGTTTGCCGAAGCGCTGGAACGCTTTAGCCATAAAATCTGGCGATTGGAGCCAAGTAAGCGTCAGTTTAAATACGATTTGGCTGTGTTAATGGATCCAAAGGAGCAGTTCCCGCCCTGCACACCCCGCTCCATTGAGCTGTTTTGCAAAGCGGCCAAAAAGGCGGCCATGGATACCGAGATCATCGGTGCCCGCGATCATCAAAGGCTGGCGGAGTTTGATGGCCTTTTTATTCGTGAAACCACCGCTGTCAATCACCATACTTTCAAAATGGCATTAAAAGCCGAACGCGAAGGGCTGGCAGTGATTGATGATCCGAACTCGATTTTACGCTGCAGCAATAAAATTTACCTGCAAACTCTGTTTGAACAGCATCAGGTGCCGGTACCGGATGGTTTAATGTTGTTTAAATACGATACCGATAACCTGGAGCGGGCGGCTGATGTACTGGGATTACCCATGGTGTTGAAGATCCCGGATGGTAGTTTCTCCCGAGGGGTGGTGAAAGTAAAAACCATGACCGAACTGCGGCAAAAAATGACCGAGCTGTTTGAACAAAGCGCCATCATCCTGGCCCAGCGCTATACCTTCACAGAGTTTGACTGGCGTATTGGCGTGTTAAATAGTCAGGCGCTTTTTGCCTGCAAATACTTTATGGCGCGTAATCACTGGCAAATTTACAAGCACGGCAGTGGTAAAACTCAAAGCGGTGCTTTTACCACCTGCGCCGTGAACGAGGTGCCGGCTCATGTGCTTGATGCTGCTATTCGAGCCTGCGCTCCGATTGGCGACAGTCTGTATGGTGTCGACATCAAGCAAGATGGGGATAAGGTGTACGTGATTGAAGTAAACGACAACCCAAATATCGATGATGGAGTGGAAGATTTGTATTTAGGCAACAAGCTTTATGACTTATTGGTAGAAGACTTTATTCGCCGCATAGAACTAAAACGTTAAATCTAAAAACACAAAAGCATCGGGAGTGCTTTTGGACAGCCAATGGCTAGTCCCGGAGGGATGCCTGCGGGTATAGCAGGCACAAAAAAACCGGCTTTAAGCCGGTTAATTTGGTGCAGATGGAGAGACTCGAACTCTCACGCCCTTTCGAGCACTAGCACCTGAAGCTAGCGTGTCTACCAATTCCACCACATCTGCGTGGTATGTTAAGCATCGCTGCTCAACATGGCGCACAGTATAGCGAGTTCCAAAAAGCTGTCAACTGCAATATGGCACAATTTAATGGCTTTTGTGTCACTCGCTTATTTGCTGTGCAAAGCGGTTATTTTCCGCTCTTTTTCAATAAACCAATCTCTTCCAAACGCTGCATGAGGTAGTCGTTGGAATTAATTGGCTCCGGATAACGATTGGGGCGCTCGGCACTGATACAGCTTGGTAGCGTCTCAATGACAAAATCCGGATTAGGATGCATAAAGAAAGGGATGGAGTAACGAGGCTCGCCCGCAGCCATGCCTGCCGGATTCACCACCCGATGGGTGGTGGATGGCAGCACATGGTTGGTCAAGCGCTGCAGCATATCACCAATATTCACTACGATGGTGCCTTCAATGGTCGTGACCGGCAGCCAACTGCCATCACGACGCAGTATTTCCAGCCCGGCTTCGTTCGAGCCGACCAGTAAGGTGATCAAATTAATGTCTTCGTGCTGACCTGCCCGGATCGACTGAGTGCTGGTATCCTGAATTGGTGGATAATGGATAGGCCTCAGGATCGAATTGCCGAAATCGACCTTATCGGCAAAATAGTGCTGTGGCTGCCCTAAGAAGAGCGCTAGCGCTTCCAGCACCCGGTTGCCTAGCTTTTCCAGCTCGCTGTAAAGCCGATAAGTAGCTTCTTTAAAGTTCGGCACTTCGGTGGGCCACACATTCGGGTACAAACTGGGGTGGGGTGCAGGACCGTCCAACTCACGGCCAACATGCCAGAACTCTTTCAGATCCGGATGCTTGCTGTCTTTGGCTTTTTCAACGCCAAAGCCGGTATAACCGCGGGCACCGCCTTGCCCTGGCATGTGGTACTTGGCTTTCACTTCATTGGGCAGCGCAAAAAACTGCTTAATTGCGGTGTATGTATCTGCTACCACGTCATCTGAGATCCCGTGACCACTAATGCCACAAAATCCAAACTCAGTGTAGGCCTTGCCAATTTCGGCAACAAAGTTATCTTTGTCGGTGGCAAACCGTCTTATATCTAACGTTGGAACTTGCTGTGTCATATAAAAGACCTGTTTTTTAGCCTAAAGAAAAAAAGAACCCTGCAATGGCAGCGCTCATTAAGTTGGCCAATGTTGCTGCCAGCAAGGCTTTTAAACCCAGTGCCGCAATATCAGCCCGACGGCCGGGCGCCATACCACCCAAGCCACCTAATAGGATCGCAATGGAAGAGAAATTGGCAAAGCCACACAAGGCAATAGTCACAATCACCTGGGTATGGGCACTCAATTGCTCTTTCACCTGAACATAGTCAAGGTAAGCGACAAACTCATTAATCACCAATTTCTGGCCAATAAAACTGCCCGCCATGCGGGCTTCGTCCCAGGATACCCCTAAGATGAATGCCAGGGGCTGGAACACATAACCGAAGATCAGCTGCAAAGTCAGGTTATCCATGCCAAACCAACCGCCAATGCCACCGACCATGCCATTGATCAGCGCAATCAAACCAATAAAGGCCAACAGCATGGCGCCGACATTCAACGCCAACTGCATACCGCTGGAAGCCCCCGCTGCCGCAGCATCAATCACATTGGTATGGGGTTTTTCCTGGGTAATTTCGGTCAGTTCATTTTTCGGCTGCTCGGTTTCCGGCAATATCATTTTCGCCATCAAAAAACCACCGGGCGCTGCCATAAAGCTGGCGGCAATCAGGTATTTTAATTCCACACCAAGACCAGCATAGCCAGCCAGTACCGAGCCGGCTACTGAGGCCAGGCCACCCACCATCACGGCAAAAAGCTCCGAGCGGGTCATGGTTGGCACAAAAGGCCGGACAATCAATGGCGCTTCCGTCTGCCCGACAAAAATATTGGCCGCTGCCGACATCGACTCGGGACGACTGGTACCCAGCAGCTTCTGCAAGCCACCACCAATCAGGCGAATGACCCAGGTCATAATGCCTATGTGATAAAGCACGGCTATCAGGGATGAAAAGAAGATAATGATGGTCAGTACATGGATGGCAAAAATAAAGCCTTGGGAGAAGCGGCCCAGATCACCAAACAGGAATTCAATACCGGCGTTGGCATAACCAATCACATTGGCCACCACCTGTGAGATGCTGTACAACACCTCCTGACCAAAAGGAATGTACAACACAAAAGCGCCTATAGCGACCTGGATGGCAAAAGCACCGCCCACGGTGCGCCAATTAATGTGTTTTTTATTATTCGATGCCAGCCAGGCCACCAGCAATAGCACCGCTATACCAACTAATCCCATCATTCCCCTGGTCCTTTTTAATTACTCCGCCAGTAACTGGCGAATTTTTGTTTTTATAATGTCGATAGCAATCTGATTTTTACCACCCCGGGTCACCACCAAATCGGCAAATTGCTTTGATGGCGCAATAAAATCAAAAAAGGCCGGCCGCACGGTATCTTCGTATTGTTCGACCACCGACTGCAAACTTCGGCCTCTATCTTCCAAATCACGACGAATACGGCGCAATAAACAAATATCGAGCGGTGTGTCCATAAAGACACTGATATCAAACTCATCGCGCAGCAGTGGATCGCTGAGCAACAATATGCCTTCTACCAGAATAACCTTGGCTGGCTGCACCCGGATAGTATCCGGCAATCGGGTATGGGTTTTGTAGCAGTATTGTGGCATATCAATGGCACTGCCATCTCGAAGCTCCTGCAAATGCTGTCCCAGCAATTTATGCTCAAACGCCGACGGATGGTCATAGTTGGTCAGAGTACGCTGCTCAAACGACAAATGACTTTGATCGCGGTAGTAGGCATCTTCCGCCAAAATGGCAATGCGCTCGCCACCCAGCTCCTCTACCAGCTCCTGATAAACCGTTGATGCAAATAAACTTTTACCTGAGGCCGATGCGCCTGCAATGGCAATGATGGTGTTCTTAGCCACGTTTTGTCACTTTCCAATACACACAAAGAGCAATTATCGCTAAAAAAGCCCGATATAGAAATAAAAAACCGGCCAAAAGGCCGGTTTTGTCAGGAAAAAGCCTGATTAGAAGCGGTAACGAACACCAATCTTCGCAGACCAGGTTGATGCACGCACGTTGTAGTTGGTCGGTGGTGCGGTAGTGAAACCACCAAATGGTCGACCGTAAACATAGGTACCATCTTCATCAATGTTGATACTGGCTAAACGTACCCCTGTATCTGAGAAGCTGACACTATGGCGCTGATTATCACCGAAGATAGCCAACACGTTCTGTACATCAATGTAGAATGCACCACGGTGACCTTCCATAAAGCCGGGGATTTCCTGCTCGAAGCGGAAGTCCAGGCTAGTGTTCCATGGGCCACGATTGCCTTCATTACGAGGCGCATAACCACCGGCGTACTTACTCAGGTTGGCTGCAGCGACATATTCTGCAAACTCTTCGTATGTCAGACCACCGACATAACGAACCGCATCATCGTCTGGACCTGAAGGAATGTATGGCAAATAGTTCGTTGAGCTGTTTAAACCCTGACGATCACCAAAACCGCCAAAGTTAAATGCATCCAGCGCATAGCTGTATGGACGACCTGAAGCACGGTCCCAGTACAGGCTGAAGGTTGAGTTATAGCCTTCAAACAGCTCTGTTCTGTAGTTCAGCGTTGCCATAAAGCGATGACGAATTTCATAAGATGCACGACCAACCACAGGATGCTGTTTATCAACAGCGGTCTGGAAGTTGTAGTTTGAACTCGCAGTGGATGAACCACCAGAAGTGATGTCACGCACATCCTGATGAGTATAAGAAGTACGGAAGCTCAGGCCATTGTCCCAGGCATTGCCCAAGGTCAGGGTTGAAACTACACTACGGCCACCAGATACATTGGTCAGCAATAAGTCGTGACGGTTGGTGTTAAAGCCACCAATGGTGGTTGGACGATCACCTGCCAGAGGATCCCAGCTTACATAGAGTGGGCGACCACCTTTTGAGGTAATCTGGTTGCCAGAGTCATCCAGCAAGGCAACTTTAGCCAGGTTCACCCAACCAACTTCACGATCCTTATCCGTATAGATCACTTCCGCCGATGTGAACCAACCATCTCCCAGGAAGCCCAGATCCAAGCCGTCGTAATCTACCGCTAAATTGAAGCGTGTATCTACCGGCATCTTGAAGTTTGGATCAATTGGAGTGGTATTACCATCGCCAGGCTGTAATGAATCACGCATCGCTTGAGGCACGGTAAGCGAGGTTAAACCCTCCAGATTGGTTAGCTGTGGCGCTGTAACCAGGTTCACACCATCGTTGGTATGCGCATTTGAAATCCAAACATTTGGACGGCCGCCAGAGAAGCGCCCCATCCCACCGCGAATGGTGATCTCATCGGTCAGATTGTAGTTAAAGCTTATCCGTGGCAACCACAAGTCTAGCCCATCCAGATTGAAGGTATTGTCAAAACCATAGCGCTGGGCAAAATTATTGTTCAGCGTTGGTTTATCACTTGCCAGCATCCGCTCGTAACGCAGACCAATACTTACCGTCAGATCCCAGCTGATATCCCAGGTATCCTGAAGATAAGCAGCAAAGGTAGAGAAACCAAACTCAGCGGCGGCATCATCCGGATTGTTGGTAAAAGCATTCTGGTATGAAACCCGAGCAGCGTTGCCAGCTTCAAAGTTTTCGATGCTGCTGAATTCAAAGCTACCCAGTGCATCCTGGATAAATACGTTGAAAACATCAATTTTGGTGTATTCAGTACCAAACTGGATCTGGTGGTCACCAGTCAGGTACTCACCATGAAATTGCAATTCTGTGGTTTCAGTGCCCAAACGGTTGGCATGACGCGAGCGATCCGGGCCTAACCAAACCACTGCAGCATTATCACGACCATTCTCAGCAGCAGGCACGGCAATACGAGCCTGACCAAAGTTACGACCTTGACGAGGATCTTGACGGGTTTGTACGTCTTTGTATGACAGTTTAATTTCAGAACTGAAGCTGTTGCTCCAATTTGAATACACCTGTGTCGCAAAGCTGTTCATTTTCTGGTTACGATCGTACCAGAATGAGTCCAGAGTTAGCTCATTTAGGTTATTACGACGAATACCATTGATGGCGTTGTCTTCAGCAAACTGATAAGTAAACGCAGCACGATGATCGTTATTGATGTTCCAGTCAATCTTAACCAACAACTTCTCATCATCAGAGTCTGGTGCAATATTCCAGTCCCCCGGATTAACACCATAACGCTGCTGAGCAATTTGCTGAATACGCTGTACAGCGTCCGCACCAACGGTTTTAGCCTGAATCACACTGCTACCGAAAGGTCCTTCCTGAACAGGCTCAGATTTATCAAAGGCTTCGTAGTTCAGGAAAAAGAACAAGCGATCGCGCATGATTGGGCCGCCAAGGCTAAAGCCATAGGTTTTTTCGGTGTAATCCAGTGGCGGGCGTTCCGCTCCCTCTACATATTTGTTGGCTTTCGGGTTGCCTGCCATGCTATCGCTAGAGTACTCAGCAAAAACAGAGCCACGCAAATCATTGGTACCTGAGCGCGTTACTGCATTCACTCGCGCGCCCGCAAAGCCGCTGTAACGGGCATTGAATGGTACCGATTGGATAGAGATTTGTTCAATCGCATCGATAGAAATTGGAGAACGGTTGGTAGGATAACCTGAGCTGTTCAAACCAAAGTCATCGTTCTGAGTAATACCATCCACAGTAATGGTATTAAAACGCGGGTTATTACCACCTACGCTCAAAGAGCGGTTATCGTCACCCAAGTCTGTAGCTAACGGGTTTTGACGAACGATATCTTTTAAGTCACGATCAAACGAAGGCAAGGTTTGAATTTCACGCTCACCCCAGGTGCTTGAGCTTCCTGCTTGAAAAGAGGCTGGATTAATCACAGTACCTTGAACAGCGATACGCTCAATATTTGAGGCTTCGAGCTGAGTATTTAAACGATAAGGCTCACCCAATGATAAGAAGATATCTTGGATTTCCGCATCTTGGTGCACACTCGAATCAATAATCACACGGTAAGGACCACCAACACGCAAACCTGATGCCACGAAGTTACCTGAAGCATTGGTTACGGTTTCGGTACGGGTACCGGATGGAATGTGCTCAATGATGATGCGTGTATTTGGTGCTGCGGTGCCAGTCGGGCTCAGGATCTGTCCGCGCATAGATGAGGACGTTTCTGCAATGGCAAATTGGCTAGCACCCATAGCGAGGGCTACAGCCATAGCTAAATGTTTAATTTTCATATCGTTTCACCTGGTAGTTTCGAATTTATACCCAATCCATTTGAATACATAGACTGTGTTCAATTTGGGTAGATATCCTAACGAATGATTGTGACGTTTTTTTTACGCCGAACCGAACAGCTGAGGAACTTTTTTCCTAACGGCGCATCTAACTCGTTTGGTCATACAATTGTAACATGACTGGTCTGAGTTGCGTACTTGCTAATGCAATAATTTCGCAGAAATTTTCTTCATCTATCGAATAGTTTTGCAACATTGCCAATGGCAGCCCCCTTCAAAACAGGCTCTTCGCAAAAGTAGTACCCACTGGTCATGGGAAGCAAAAAACACTACCATCGCCTCGATGATTCACTGCATTTAGCGGAATTTCCACATGGCTGATAGCACCTTAGTTCGTGTAGCTACCTTCAACGTTAGCATGGAAGCTGGCAACTACCTGCCAGCTGGTCAGCACGGTGACCACAAGGTGTTGGTTGAACACTTAGCCACCGGCACAGAACCACAAATTCAAGCCATTGCCCGTATTATCCAGTTAACCCGACCCGATGTCATTTTACTCACCGAGTTTGATTACATTGAATCCCCTACCCAGGGTGTTGAAGCCTTTTTCAACAATTACCTGGCAGTCTCACAACAAGGGGCAGATCCCATTGCTTTTCCTTTCTACTTTTATGCCCCGGTCAATAGCGGCCAACCCAGCCCTTATGATTTAAACCGGGATGGCAAAGCTACGGGGGTAGGTGCTGATGCCTGGGGCTTTGGCTTTTATCCGGGACAATTTGGCATGCTGCTATTATCGCGCTACCCAATCATTGAAAGTGAAATAAGGACGTTTCGTCAGTTCAAATGGAAAGATATGCCTGGGCATCTGAGTACGACTTTGGCCGATGGCCGCCCCTGGTATGAGACTACTGCCTGGCAGCAGTTCCCACTGTCGTCCAAGTCACACTGGGATATTCCAGTTCAGGTGGCAGGCAAACAGCTGCATCTTTTAGCCAGTCACCCCACCCCGCCAGTATTTGACGGACCAGAAGGCCGCAACGCCAAACGCAATCATGATGAAATCCGTTTCTGGGTTGATTACATCAGCGGCGAACAAGGGAATTATATCTACGACGATCAAGGTGTGGCGGGCAGCTTTGACAGCAAGGCACCTTTTGTTATTGTAGGTGATTTAAATGCTTCGCCGGTGGAAGGCGATGCCATAAAAGCCGGGATCCAACGCTTATTGGCGCACCCGCGCGTGCAGGATCCAAACCCTGCCAGCCGAGGTGGCATGGAGCACAGCCCGGACAACCCGCATGCAGCTCAGCACACGGCTGCATGGCGGATGCGGGCTGATTATGTACTGCCAGGCAAATGTGGCATTGAAGTGATCGACAGTGGTGTTTTCTGGCCAGCCCCGGATGAAGCCGATTACCAGTTGGTGAAGACGCGCCAGACCAGCTCGGATCACCGGCTGGTCTGGGTAGATTTACAGCTAAAATAAAAGCTTTAGCCTTGTTGTTCCACCAAAGGCGCGCTGTAACTAAGCTCGGTATCCCAAGGCAGTTGGATCCAGGTATCTTGTTCAATGTCGGTGACGTACACATCGACCAACGGCTTGCCTTTCGGCTTGGCATACACCGTCGCCAGGGTCGCCTGGGGAAACTGTTGCTTGAGCACTTTTGCGGTCTCACCGGTGTCCACCAGATCGTCCACAATCAGTAGCCTGGCATCATCTTGCCAGTCACAGGCTTTCAAAACCGACAAGTTGCCTTGCTGATCGTGCTGGTAACTGGCGATGCAAATGGTATCCAGCAAGCGGATATTGAGCTCGCGGGCCAGGATGGTCGCAGGTACCAAGCCTCCCCGGCTTACCGCCAGAATACGGTCATAGCGGCCAGCTAACAGTTTAGCGGCAAGCTCGCGGCTGGCCCGGTGAAACGCTTCCCAGGATACATAGAACATTTTGTGGTTGGTCATTGACATACGACTTAATCCAACATGCCCAGGGCAATTTCAACCATATCATTGAACGAGGTTTGGCGCAGCTCAGCACTCAGAGACTCCCCAGTACGAATATGATCGCTCACCGTCAAGATACTCAGCGCTTCGATGCCGTACTCGGCAGCCACACCATAAAGGCCGGCGGCTTCCATTTCAACCGCCAAAATGCCGTACTTTTCCAGCGTATCAAAAAGTGTCGGATTTGGGTTGTAGAATAAATCTGAGGTAAAGACATTGCCGACCTGTACCGGAATTTGCTTTTGCCGGGCCGCAGCAACTGCTTTCTCAATCAATGAGAAGCTACCCAAGGCAGCAAAATCCATGCCTTGCAACCGGTTGCGGTTCACCGCTGAATCCGTACTGGCACCCATCGCAATCACCACATCCCGCACTTTTACGGCATGAGGTAAAGCGCCGCAAGAGCCGATGCGCACAATGCGTTTCACATCGTAAAATTTCACCAACTCGGTGGCATAGATGGACATCGATGGCACCCCCATGCCCGATCCCATCACGGTGACTTCCTTGCCCTGATAGCTGCCGGTATAGGCATACATATTTCGTACTTCATTCACACAACGAACGTCCTGTAAAAACGTATCGGCAATGTGCTTGGCACGAAGCGGGTCACCCGGCATCAGCACGGTGGCAGCAATATCACCTGGGTTGGCAGCAATATGGGGAGTCGTCATACGGATATTCTCTTAGTTGGTCGTTAATTGCTTAAAAAATGAATCGCCATAGGACATGGCTTCCAGCGAAAAGAGGTCAGCTAAGGTCTGGCCGATATCCGCAAAACTGTTCCTCTGGCCAAGATCAACGTCAGCCATTCCTTTGCGGTAGCACAAGACCGGAATAAACTCCCGGGTATGCTCGGTCCCTGGCCAGGTAGGATCACAGCCGTGATCAGCGGTCAGCAGCAAGAGCGTATCGTCATCCAGCGCTGCGATCAGCTCAGGCAAACGGCTATCAAAATACTCCAGCGCCTCACCATAGCCTATCGGATCGCGTCGGTGACCATAATTCTGGTCAAAATCTACCAGATTGGTAAAAATCAGGCTGTTGCTGTCAGCTTGTTGCATCTGCTGTAGCGTAGTATCCAGCAAAGCGGTCAAACCAGTCGCTTTCAAGCTACGGCTAATGCCCTGATGGGCATAAATGTCGGCGATTTTACCAATGCTGATGACTTCCCCTCCTGCTTGCGTCAGTTTATCAAGCACAGTAGGCGCTGGCGGCAGTACGGAGTAATCACGGCGATTGCCGGTACGGGCATAGCTATCCGGGCCATCCCCTAAGAATGGCCGAGCAATCACCCGCCCGATGTTGTATTCATCCAGCAAACGACGTGCAACCTGGCAAAAATTCAGTAGTCGCTCAAGGCCAAAATGTTCTTCATGCGCGGCTACCTGAAACACGCTGTCGGCAGAGGTATAACAGATAGGTTTGCCTGTTTGCACATGCTCATCGCCAAGCTTTTTCAGGATTTCGGTACCGGAAGCGTGGCAATTACCCAGAATACCTGGGACACCCGTCTCGGCACACAGCTGCTCGATCAATGCCTGCGGAAAACTAGCTGTTTTTTGATCAAAATAGCCCCAGTCAAACAACACCGGCACACCAGCAATTTCCCAGTGTCCACTCGGGGTATCTTTACCACTGCTTAACTCCGCAGCATAACCATAGGCCCCTGCTACTTTATCTGCATCCTGCACCAGAATCGTTTGATCGGATGCCGCCTTTGCCGCACGAATTAAACCAAGACCCGCCAGATTAGGCAGTTCCAGCTGGCGGCCTTTGATTTTAGCAAACTCTCTGGCAATGCTGGCTAAGGTATTGGCGCCGACATCGCCAAAGCGAGCAGCATCTGGCGCACTACCTACACCAAAACTATCCAGTACCAGAATCACAGCCTTTGTCATCATCGCCTCGCTTTGCTGAATGGATTGATATCAGCATTGATGGGATTATTGCCACAGTATATCAAGTTTCCGAAAAAAATGATGTTAACAGGGATTGAAGATAAGAGATTGCGCCTTAAAGCGACTTAGTTGGAAACAAATTGAACTTGATAGTGCTTAGAGGGGAATGGTGCCCAGAGGCGGAATCGAACCACCGACACGAGGATTTTCAATCCTCTGCTCTACCGACTGAGCTATCTGGGCATACAGTGCCTGTAAAGGCGAAAACGTTTAGCTTGTTGCGTGCACCAGTCTTAGCAGGAAAGAATGGTGCCCAGAGGCGGAATCGAACCACCGACACGAGGATTTTCAATCCTCTGCTCTACCGACTGAGCTATCTGGGCAACGGGGAGGTATTAAACGGATTTTGACAATGCAAGTCAATCATTTTTTTTCTGGCCGAAAGCGTTCGCTTATTCTCTGAGCAAAGGTGGACCTTAACCTGAATATTAGCAGCCACAGAGTTCATTTCTCAGGCGAAGCTGGCCTATGCTACAATCAGCCAAAAGCAGGCAAATACCCTAAATCGTTCATAGACTTGGTAACCGCATGGAAAAATCATCGTTTTTTGCACCCCTGTTTTGGCGAAGCTTTCCGATTTGCTTGTTATTTAGCTCGCTCTTGATGGTGATGGCTTTCTTTTTATTGCCCAAAGCCCCGGACAGCTCCTGGTCGATTATTAGTCTGATAAGCGGCCTGCTGCTCACCTTGCTGATGACTACGCTGATGTCCATCGCTATCAGCGTTCTTTGCAACCGACTGTTGCACCGTTATTTAGATCCTCTGCTAAGGCCCTTGCATGCTGCAGTTCGTGATGAACACTATCAGCTTCGTTTGGACGAACACCGCGAACATGACTTTGGCGTATTGGCTGGCCTGATTAACCGGCTGTTTCAGCGTATTGAGCTTGGTGAGCACAATGCTCAGCAAGCTGAACAGAACATTGCCCAGTTGCGCCAGGAAATAGAACAACGCATCAAAGAGCGCACCGATGCTCTGGAAACCGCCAAACTTACCGCAGAAAAAGCCAATGAAGCCAAGTCCACCTTTTTGGCCACCATGAGTCATGAGATCCGCACCCCAATGAATGGCATTATCGGCACCATGGATTTATTGCGCAAAACGCCGCTGAATAATGCCCAGTTTCGCATGACCGATACCATCCGGGAGTCGTCGTTCTCACTGCTGCGCATTCTGGATGATATTCTCGATTTCTCGAAAATTGAGGCCGGCAAACTGGAACTGGAAAGTATTCCATTGTCATTGGTAGACATCATTGAAGCTGTGGGACGAATTTTGGTATCCGTGGCCCATCAGCGACAAATCGACTTAAAACTCTTTATCGACCCACGTATTCCCGATGGCCTCTATGGCGACCCGGTGCGGTTACGGCAAATTCTCTACAATCTGGCAGGCAATGCCATCAAGTTTACCAGTACCACCCCGGAGAAAACCGGCTTGGTAGTGATCCGGGCGGATTTACTGGAAAGTACCATCGATTACTGCCAGGTACTGTTTAGCATCACGGACAACGGCAAAGGCATGACCAAGCGGCAAATCAACTATGTATTCCAGCCGTTTAACCAAGCTGAAGGGTCCATTACCCGCAAGTTTGGCGGTACTGGTTTAGGCTTGTCCATTTGCCAGCGGTTAACCTCTTTAATGTACGGCAACATCGAAGTACAAAGTGAGCTGGATAAAGGCACTGAGTTTAAGGTGCAGATCCCTTTGCGCCGGTCGGATGAAGTGAAACAGCTTGATCCTGAGCTGTTACGCGATGTACAGCTGGTACTCTTTAGTACCGATCAAGATAATAGTGAACACCTGAGCTGCTATTTGGACTATCTTGGTGCTGATTATCACAGTTACCAAGCTTTTGAACCCTTGCTTGAGCGTGCAGAGCAACAGCAATTATTGCCACCCAAAATCAGAGCGGTGTGGCTGCTCGATGCCACCTACGAACAAATCAGCAGTACTCAGATTGCCCGCTTGATTGAGCATCATAAGTTACAGCAGGTTTGTTTTGTGATCATTACCAACCTGATTGAGTTGACCGAACAAAGCAATGAACGGGTCATTTATTTGCACAGCTCACCTATTTGTCGCAGCCATGTAATCGACGCTATTCTGATAGCTGCCGGTAAAAAAACCAATGTTCTGTTAGCGCAAAGCCAACAACAAGCCTTTAAAGCAGCACCCAGTTTGGAAGCTGCCCGGCGGCAAGGACAATTAATTTTGCTGGCTGAAGACAATCAGATGAACCAGAAAGTGATCCTGGATCAACTCAATGCCCTGGGCTATGCGGCAGAAGTTGCCGATGATGGCGCCATTGCGCTGGAAATGTGGCGCAACTACCGCTATCCACTCATTCTGACCGATCTGCATATGCCGAATATGAGTGGTTATGATTTAACAGAGGCTGTGCGCAAAGAAGCTTTGCAAGCCAACGACGACAGTCAGTTTACCCGCATCATTGCGATTACCGCCAATGCGTTAAAAGGCGAAGAACAGAAGTGCCTCAGTATTGGCATGGATGGTTACATTACCAAGCCAATTGAGCTGAATATTCTGGAGAGCTTGTTGCAGCGTTGGCTCCCACAACAAACAAAACCAAACAAAGAATTGATTGAGCAGCAAGGGGCTCGGGATTCTACCCCGCAAGCACCTATTTGCTTTACCACCATTGCCAATTATTTGGGCAATGATCCGGCCAAACACGAGGAGCATTTAAACTTCTTTATCCAACAGGCGCAGCCACTGCTAAAAACCCTGGAAACAGCGCTGCAAGAGCGTGAGCGCTCGCTGGTACGCCAGCAAACGCATCAGTTAAAAGCGATGGCCAAAAGTGTGGGAGCATTACGCCTCACCGCTCATGCCTTGCAATTAGAGCAAGCGAGTGCTGAAAAAGACTGGGCCAGTTTACAAGAGTATTTCCGGCAGCTCAAAGCAGAGTATCAGTGTGTAGAGAACTATGTCCGGCAGCGCTATTAAGCACTGCCAGCGCACGCTTTACTGGCTTTTATACTATATCCATATATGGGTATAAAACCTTACTAGCCTGCCGAGGTATCCAGCTCGGCAAAACTTTTGACCAATTCGTCCAATGCTTTCATCTGGGTCAGATACGGTTCCAACTTCGCCAGAGGCAATGCACAGGGACCATCGCACTTGGCCTGATTTGGATCCGGGTGCGCCTCGATGAACAAACCTGCCAGGCCAAGCGCCATGCCAGAGCGTGCTAATTGTGCAGCCTGAGCCCGTCGACCATCGGCTGAGTCTGCTCTGCCGCCTGGGCGCTGCAGCGCATGGGTCGCATCAAAAATAACCGGGGCCATGGCTTTCATATCGTCCATGCCCAGCATGTCCACCACCAGATTGTTGTAGCCAAAGCTGGAACCGCGCTCGCACAGCATCACCTGCTCATTACCAGCTTCGCTGAACTTGGTTAGAATATGGCGCATTTCGGCTGGTGCCAGGAACTGTGGTTTCTTTACATTAATCACCGCACCGGTTTTGGCCATCGCCACCACCAGATCGGTCTGACGCGCCAGAAATGCTGGTAGCTGCAGTACATCCACCACTTCGGCCACCGAAGCCGCTTGCCAGGGCTCATGCACATCGGTGATCAGCGGTACCTGAAAGGTTTGCTTAATTTCCTGGAAAATTTTAAGCCCTTCATCCAATCCTGGCCCACGATACGAGTGAATGGATGAACGATTGGCTTTATCGAAGGAGGCTTTAAATACATAAGGAATACCCAGCTTCTCAGTAACCTGCACATAATGCTCAGCGATGCGCAGCGCCAAATCACGCGACTCCAGCACATTCATACCACCAAAGAGTACAAAAGGCCGCTGGTTATTCACGGTAACGTTGCCAAAAGCAATGGTCTGTTGAGTCATAAAAATCCTTGAGGTTGATGCTGTGCAAACAAAGCAGAACAAAGAGCACCGCTAAAGCGGCTATTTTGTCATAAGCAGAAGAAAAACAGGAGCCCTATCCGTTAAACAGGCAGTTTACAGCCTTTTGCTAACCGGCGCTGTGAGTGCAGTCACTTGGAACAGTATGCGGTAATTTAGCTCCATCACCGAATATCGTCTTCCTCTGAATCCGGATATTTCTTTAAAATCGCTTCCAGTTTCTCTACCCTTGTTTTGAAAAGCGCTACCAGCTTAGGGTCGAACTGTTTGCCAGACTCACTTTCTATCAGAGCTACAACTTTCTCCAGCGGCCAGGCTGATTTGTAACACCGCCGGTGACGTAAGGCGTCGTACACATCAGCGATAGCAGCAATACGACCATAGATATGGATGTCTTCACCCTTTTTACCATCCGGATAGCCGCTGCCGTCCCATTTTTCGTGGTGATCACGCGCAATCACAGCCCCCGCTTGAATAATGGCCCGCTTGGAGTTCTTCAAAATGTCATAGCCGATGGTGGCATGAGTTTTCATTACTTCCCACTCACGCGCATCCAATCGCATCGGCTTATTTAAAATGCCATCAGGAATTCCAACCTTACCGACATCATGCAGCGGTGAGGCAAACATCAGTTTCTCGGCTTCTTCTTCCGGTAAGCCATAGGCTTTGGCCAGATCGTAGCAGATGAATGCTACCCGCTTCACATGGTTGCCCGTCTCGATGGAGCGATGCTCCACCGCCTCGCTGAGGCGATAGACAATTTCCCGCTGAGTATCTTCAATTTCATGCTGCAACTGCACATTCTCATAGGCAATCTGCACATTTTGTGAGAACAGCTCAATCAGCTTCTTTTGACTATCGGTGATCTGGCCAGGTAATCCTGACACATAGAGCAAAGAACCATGGGTAAATTTGCTGGTGCAATACGCCACCAGATAATTTTCTTTATAGACAATACTGCGGGTTTTTAGCGCCGCATAAAAGGCATCCAGCAGCGGTTGATCCAACACCTTGGTGACCGGCTCGCCTTCTTTTTTCTCGAACTCTCCCATACCAGCGAAAACAATTAGGTGCTCAGGGTTGGTATCTTCGCCCGGATTGCCAGCAACGAGAGAGGATGTAACCAATAACGCATCGTCATTGCATCCCAGGATCGAAGTTAACTGCTGCAGCACACCATCAATAAACTGCTCCATCGAGTGGGCAGAAAACAGATTCGCCGAGGCATTGATAATTTTTTCCAGGCCTTGCCGGCTGTGATCAATGGCCAGAATATCGCGGTAGGAGCGCAAGCTCGACATCACCACGGTAAAGAGCTTTTGTGCAGTCAGTTCGGTTTTGGACTTGTAATCATTGATGTCGTAATTGACGATGACCTGGCGCTCTGGTGCCTGACCGGGTTGCCCGGTCCGCAAAATAATCCGCACATGGGTATTGCACAGCTCCTCGCGAATGTAGCGCGCCACCTGCAAACCGGCGTCGTCGGTTTCCATCACCACATCAAGCAGCATAATGGCCGTATCCGGATGCTGCTGCATCAGCGCTTTGGCTTCAGCACCAGAGAATGCGCTGATAAACTCCAGGTTTTTGCCCTGAAAACTAAAATCGCTGAGCGCTAACTTGGTAACCGCATGCACCTCAGCCTCATCATCCACAATCAATACTTTCCAGCGAGCATGGCTGCTGGCTTGTTCTGGCTGCTCTGGCTCCGGGATTTCATCGGCGAATAAAAAGTCATCGCTCATGCACAGATACTCTTTGGCTGATCTACCCTTAAGTTATATGTGCAGAATGGCGATTGGTCAAAGGTTAAAACAAGGATAATGATTCAGAGGGGCCGCTGGGCAAAACTAATACGCCATTGACCTCCATAGTCTTTTTTCGATTGAACCTGAACAAAGCCGGCTTGCTGTAAACGCTCGCAGACAGCCTCGGCCTGCTGATATCCATGCTCCAGCAACAACCAGCCACCGGGCTGTAATTGCAGCACACTGCCCGCGATAATCAGCTCAATATCGGCCAGCCCCTCGGCATCAGCAACCAAGGCCGTTTTAGGCTCAAACCGCACATCGCCCTGCTGCAAATGCGGGTCATCCGGTTCAATGTAGGGAGGGTTACTAACAATCAGCTCAAATCGTTGCGAGCTAACGGCTGAAAACCAGTTACTCTGTTGGAAATGACAGTTTGTCAGCTGCAAAGCAGCTTTATTGCGATTGGCACAGGCCACAGCCTCTGGCTGCAGATCAACACCGCATACCTGCCAACCCAGGCGCTCTTTGGCCAGCGCCAGCGCAATGGCCCCCGTGCCAGTACCTAAATCCAGTACTCTGGCATCTGCCCGCAGTTGCAATTGCAAGGCTTGCTCAACCAAAACTTCGGTATCAGCGCGCGGAATTAAAGTAGCTGGCGATACGGCCAGTTCAAAATCCCAGAAGTGCCACTGTTGCAGTACATAGGCCAGCGGTGTGCCACTTTGCCGCTGTTGTAGGATGGCATCCAGCTGCTGCCGTTGTGCTTCGGTCAATACCTGCGTAGCGTGACTGTACAGATAACTGTAATTGCACTGAAGGACATGGCCAAGGCAGTATTTGGCTTCAGCCTCGACCTCATCCGTGACTTGCGCCAGCACCGTTTTGGCCTGCTTTAGCCAGTGGGCAATAGTCTCAGGCGAGCGGCTGGTCATCACTGGGCTAGCGCTACCATTTAATGCTCTTCAGACATAGCGGCCAGCAAGTCGGCCTGATGCTCTTGCTGAATCGGCTCCAGTACCAGCTCCAGACTTCCTTCCATAATTTCACTGAGGCGGTACAGCGTCAGATTGATGCGATGATCGGTCAAGCGGCCTTGTGGGAAGTTATAGGTACGGATCCGTTCCGAGCGATCGCCGCTACCGACCAGCAGGCGGCGGGTCGACTCTTCGGACAAACGGCGTTTTTCATCTTCAGCGGCCTGAATACGCGATTGCAACATGCTCATGGCTTTGGCACGGTTTTTATGCTGTGAGCGCTCTTCCTGACACTCCACCACAATACCGGTCGGTAAGTGCGTTAAACGAATGGCCGAATCGGTCCGGTTGACGTGCTGACCACCGGCACCGGATGCGCGGTAAGTATCGACCCGTAAATCGGCCGGATTGATTTCAATGGCTTCGCTTTCTGGAATTTCCGGCATCACCGCCACGGTACAGGCGGAGGTATGGACCCGACCTTGCGACTCCGTCGCCGGTACCCGCTGCACCCGATGGCCTCCGGACTCAAACTTCATGGTGCCATAAACGCCCTCACCGGATAAATGCGCAATGATTTCTTTGTAACCACCATGCTCACCCTCACTGGCACTCATCACTTCGAGACGCCACCCACGGTTTTCCGCAAAGCGGCTGTACATGCGAAATAAATCCCCGGCAAAAATCGCTGCTTCATCGCCCCCGGCACCGGCCCGGATCTCTAAAAAGCAGTTACTGCTGTCGTTCGGATCTTTTGGCAACATCAGAATTTGCAGCTCGGCCTGCCGCGCTTCGAGTTGCTGCTTCAGGTCTTTAAACTCTTCCTGTGCCATTTCACGGACGTCAGGATCGCTGTCCTGCAGCATCAGCTCGGTGTCTTTCAAGCCTTGCTCGACCTGTTGATACTCAGAGAAGGCTTTGCTGACATCTTCCAGCTGGCTGTACTCTTTGGATAGCTCGCGAAAACGTTCCTGATTGGCGATAATACTGGCGTCACTCAGCAGCGCCTGTACTTCTTCGTAGCGCTCTGTCAAGGCTTCCAGCTTGCCGTATACCGATGCTTTCATGTTAACTGTGGTTCCTTGGGAAAATCCGGCTCTGAATCAGAGATCGAGTAAAATGTTAATCAGCCTTTGTGGCTCCAGCTGTTCATCCTGCACCAGCTGACGGATGGCCTTGGTCGGGCTGTGCATCAACCGGTTGCTTAAGCGATTGGCCAGCTCGGCCATGACTTTTTCCGGCTCCTGACCGGCGACCAGTTGATTGACCGCCTTGGCCAACAACTCGTTTTTAATCTGTTCGCACTGCTGGCGGTAATCCCGTACCCAGTCGACATTGCCCTGCAGCAATTGCCACTGCTGAAATTCCGCCACGCCGAGGCCAATCATCTGCTCCGCCTGTTGCGCAGCTTGTTGGCGCGACTCCATATTCTGCGCAATAATCGTTTGCAAATCATCGACCGTATACAGATAGGCATCATCCAGCTCGGCGACCTGAGCCTCAATATCACGCGGCACGGCTAAATCCACCAGAAACATCGGCTTGTGTTTACGCACTTTCAGTGCCTGTTCCACCATGCCTTTCCCAATGATCGGCAAAGTACTGGCAGTAGAGCTTATCACCACATCCGCGCGACCAAGCACGGCAGGCACCTGGGCTAAGGTCACCACTTCGGCGCCAAAGGCTTCGGCCAGAGCCAAACCGCGCTCATAAGTGCGGTTTGCCACCGTCAGCTTACTGGCGCCCTGCTCTTTTAAGTGACGCGCCACCAGCTCGATGGTTTCACCGGCGCCAATCAGCAGCACCGAGACTTTATCCAGCCGGCCAAAAATTTGTTTCGCCAGGCTGACGGCCACAAATGCAACCGAGACGGCATTGGCACCAATCTCGGTTTCCGTGCGAACCTGCTTGGCGATGGCAAAGGTTTTCTGAAACAAGCGCTCAAACTGTGGATTGATGGTACCGGCCTGACGCGATTGGTTGTACGCTTGCTTCACCTGGCCTAGTATCTGCGGCTCGCCCAGCACCAGCGAGTCAAGTCCTGCGGCCACCCGCATCAGGTGCGTGGCCGCATCCTGCTGCTGATACAGATACAAATGCGGCTGCAAGAGTTGGCTATCCAACTGATGAAATTCGCCTAACCAGGCAATCACCTGTTCCGCTTGCTCGGTGGAACCGTTAAAATACAGTTCTGTTCGGTTGCAGGTAGACAGGATCACCGCATCGGTGACATTCGCCACGCTAGCCAGCTCACGCAGCGCCTGCGGCACCTGTTCAGGTGCGAAAGCCACTTGTTCACGCAGTGCCACTGGTGCTGTTTTGTGATTAATGCCTAATGCGTAAATGGCCATTCACCTGTAATAACCTTGATATTGAAGGGGCGAATTGTACGAAAAAGCCCAGGTTAATAAAAGCTCAGACGAGGACTTTCGTGTGCCAAAAGCAGTAAAAATCCTGTTTTCCCTGTTATTGCTGACCACCTTGCTCAGTGGTTGCAGCCTGAAACCGCGGCCTGATGGCCCCGCACTGACAGCCCAGCAGCGGCTGGATCGCATTGAGCAGTTGCAACATTTTGAGCTGACAGCCACCATGGGGATCCAAAGCCCGGCCGACAACGTCAGTGGCAGCCTGCACTGGCAGCAGCAGGCTGACGACTACCAGGCTCGTATGAACAACTCCTTTGGTATCAGCATCTTCCGACTGGACAGCAGCGCTGGCAGCACCCGCTTGCAAGTCCGGGGCGAGGATTACCAGGCCAGTAACAGCAGCGAGCTGATGTTGGCACTAACAGGCTGGAGCCTGCCGCTGGACGAGATGCCGCTATGGCTGAAAGGGTTAGCGGGTAGTAATGCCAGTGCCAAAGAGTACGATGAGCTGGACCGCTTAATTGGGTTTACATTACAGGATCGTAGTGGTTACCGCTGGCAGGTGCGCTATGAAAGCTTTTTTTCCGATAGCCTGGCCCTGCCGAGGCGCATTGTGGTGCAATCGGATGACATTCGCATCCGCCTGGTGATCCGGAGCTGGCAGCTATGAGCCCCACCCTGAGCCTGCCAGCCGTGGCGAAACTGAACTTATTTTTGCACATCACCGGGCGCCGGGCCGATGGCTACCATGAGCTACAAAGTATTTTCCAGTTACTGGATTATGGCGATACCCTGCATTTTTCAGCCCTTCCCACGGCAGAACTCCGCTTAAGCTGCAATCAGGCTGAGCTGGTGACCGACGACAATCTGGTGCTAAAAGCTGCACATTTATTGCAGCGCACCACCGGCAGCACTCAGGGTGCACAGATCCAACTGGAGAAACGATTACCCATGGGAGGCGGCCTGGGGGGCGGCTCTTCCGATGCCGCCACCACCCTGCTGGCGTTGAACCAGCTGTGGCAACTGGGGCTCAGCCAACAGCAACTGGCCGATCTAGGTTTGCAACTGGGCGCCGATGTGCCGGTTTTTGTACAGGGTTACACCGCTTTTGCCGAAGGTGTCGGTGAGCATTTAACGCCTGTTGCGTTGCCCGAGCACTGGTATCTGGTGGCCACACCAGATTGTCATATTTCCACCAAAGAAATATTTCAACACCCTGATTTGCCAAGAAATACTGCAAAAATCAGCCTGGAGCAGGTGCTGGAATCCGAGTGGCGTAACGACTGCGAGCCGCTGGTCAGTCAGCTCTATCCGAATGTTGCATTCACCTTACAGTGGTTGTTAGAATACGCCCCAAGCCGCATGACAGGGACCGGAGCCAGTGTGTTCGCCGCGTTTTCTGATCGTATGCAAGCGGAAGCTGCTCTGCACAATTTGCCCCCATTCTGCCGGGGCTTTGTCGCCAGAGGGGTCAATGAGTCGCCAACCCTGGCTGCTCTGGCCGCGTTTAGGTAATGCCGCATCATTACCATCAGGGCCCTGCTTGTGGCAGGGTCAAAACTGTTTAACCGGACTCCAACTGCCCTGAGGATCCTACCGTGCCCGATATGAAGGTTTTTGCTGGTAACGCCGTACCAGAACTCGCGAACAAAATTGCCAGCCGGCTCTACATCAAACTCGGTGATGCCGACGTTGGCCGTTTTAGCGATGGCGAAGTCAGCGTCATGATCAATGAAAATGTCCGTGGCTCCGACGTTTTCATCATTCAGTCCACCTGTGCGCCTACCAATGACAATCTGATGGAACTGATCGTGATGGTGGATGCATTACGTCGTGCCTCTGCCGGCCGGATCACTGCGGTACTGCCTTACTTTGGTTATGCCCGCCAGGATCGTCGGGTTCGCTCTGCCCGGGTGCCTATTACCGCCAAAGTGGTGGCGGATTTTCTGTCGAGCGTTGGGGTGGATCGGGTACTGACCGTGGATCTGCATGCCGAGCAGATCCAGGGGTTCTTTGATGTGCCGGTCGATAACGTCTTTGCCAGCCCGGTACTGCTGGAAGATATGCGCAAGCAGGACTTGCAATCGCCGGTGGTGGTTTCACCGGATATCGGTGGCGTAGTACGGGCCCGTGCTGTGGCCAAGCTGCTGAACGATGCCGATCTGGCCATCATCGACAAACGCCGCCCTAAAGCCAACGTGTCGCAAGTGATGCACATCATCGGTGATGTGAAGGATCGCGACTGTATTCTGGTCGATGACATGATTGATACCGGCGGCACCTTGTGCAAAGCCGCTGAAGCACTTAAAGAGCAAGGCGCCAAGCGGGTCTTTGCCTACGCAACCCACCCAGTGTTCTCCGGCAATGCGCCGCAAATCATTGCCAATTCTGTGATCGATGAACTGATCGTCACCGATACCATTCCACTCAGCGTCGAGATGAAGAAAGTTGCCAAAGTGCGCCAGCTGTCGCTGAGCGAAATGATGGCCGAGTGCATTCGCCGCATCAGCAACGAAGAGTCCATTTCGTCGATGTTTGATTAAGAACATGTCGATGCAGTGACAGAAGGCACCTCAGGGTGCCTTTTTCATTGCGTGCTGATCCTGCCGGTGGTATTATGTCGCGCCCCTTTCGGGGGTAAACGTCCCACAGTCTGGTCGCGGGCTGTGGAACCTTATGAATTATTGGAGAAAGCCCATGTCTGACGCAATTTATACATTAGATGCTGAAGTCCGGACTGACCTGGGGAAAGGTGCGAGCCGCCGCCTGCGTCACGAGGATAAAGTACCAGCCATCATTTACGGTGGTCACAAAGATGCTCTGTCAATCACTTTAGAGCACTCTAAGCTGTTGAAAGCTCAAAGTTTTGAATCTTTCTACTCGCACATTCTGACCTTGAATGTCGGCAAAGAGAAGATCCAGGCCATCGTTAAAGATATGCAGCGTCACCCGTTCAAGCCAAAAATCATGCACGTCGATTTCCAACGTGTTGAAGCTGGCCATGAACTGCACACCACTGTGCCTCTGCACTTCCTGAACGAAGACGTCGCTATTAAGAAAGGCGGTGTGGTTGTTCACGGTGCTAACGAAGTTGAAATCAACGTGCTGCCAAAAGATCTGCCTGAGTTCATCGAGGTTGATCTGAGCAATGTTGAAATCGGTCAGACTCTGCACTTGTCTGATCTGGTTGCACCTAAAGGCGTTACCTTCACTCAGTTGAGCAAAGGCGAAGGCCATGACCTGGCTGTCGTTTCTGTCAACAAACCTGCTGGTAAAGCAGTAGATGCTGACGAAGGTGATGCAGCCGAATCTGCTGAGTAATGTCCCAGCCGATCCAGCTGATCGTGGGCCTGGGTAATCCAGGCCCCGAATACAGCCAGACCAGACACAATGCCGGCGCCTGGTTTGTAGAGCAACTGGCACGACAGGCTCAGACGTCGCTAAAACATGAGCCCAAATTCTTTGGTGATATAGCCCGTATTCCATTGGCTGGTCACGATATCAAGCTGCTTATCCCCACTACCTTTATGAACCTAAGCGGCAAAGCCGTGCAAGCCGTGGCACAGTTTTATAAAATCCCCACCGAGCATATCTTAGTTGCGCACGATGAAATGGCGCTGGCACCAGGCGTTGCCCGTTTTAAGCTCGGTGGTGGCCATGCTGGCCACAATGGGTTAAAAGACACCACAGCACGGCTGGCCAATGATGCCAACTTTCTGCGTTTGCGGCTTGGTATTGGTCATCCGGGGGATAAACACAAAGTTACCGGCTATGTGCTTGGCAAAGCACCAGCCAATGAGCAAACACTAATTGAAGCCAGTATTGATGAGGCACTGCGTTGCCTGCCAATACTGCTGAAGGATGGTCTGGTGAAAGCGCAAAGCCGTTTGCATAGCTTTCAGGCCACCACCGCGTAACTGGCAGCATGTCGCTGCACAACGATAGGACACTGTCATGGGATTTAAATGTGGAATTGTCGGTTTACCGAATGTTGGTAAATCAACCTTGTTCAATGCACTGACCAAAGCCGGGATTGAAGCGGCCAACTTTCCGTTTTGTACCATTGAGCCCAATACCGGCGTGGTACCGGTACCGGATCAGCGCCTGAACCAGCTGGCCGACATCGTCAAGCCACAACGGGTGATCCCAACCACCATGGAATTTGTTGATATTGCTGGTCTGGTCAAAGGCGCTTCCAAAGGCGAAGGCCTTGGCAATAAATTCCTGGCCAATATTCGCGAAACCGATGCCATTGGTCATGTCGTACGCTGTTTTGACGACGACAACATCATCCATGTTGCCGGCAAAGTCGACCCGGCCGATGACATTGATACCATCAATATGGAGCTGGTGCTGGCCGATATGGAAAGTGCCGAACGGGCCATGCTGCGGGTTGGTAAAAAAGCTAAATCGGGCGACAAAGATGCCAAAGCTGAGCTGGATGTCCTGGCCAAAGTGAAAGCGCATCTGGAAGAAGGCTTAACCCTGCGGCAACTGGCGCTGGAGCCGGAAGAAGTAGCGCTGGTCAGCTACATGAACTTCCTGACCATCAAGCCAACCATGTACATTGCCAATGTGACCGAAGATGGTTTTGAGAATAACCCTTACCTGGACATCGTGCGTGACATTGCCGCCAAAGAAGATGCCATCGTGGTGCCAGTATGCGCCGCTATTGAATCTGAAATCGCCGAGCTCGACGACGACGAGCGAGCGGAGTTTATGGCGGATCTTGGCCTGGAAGAACCCGGCCTGAACCGGGTGATCCGCGGTGGTTACTCGCTGCTAAGCCTGCAAACCTACTTCACCGCCGGTGTAAAAGAAGTTCGGGCCTGGACTGTGGCCATTGGTGCCAGCGCACCAAAAGCTGCCGGCGTTATCCACACCGACTTTGAAAAAGGCTTTATCCGCGCAGAAGTGATTGGCTTTGACGACTTTATTGCCTGCAAGGGTGAAGCCGGTGCCAAAGAGGCTGGTAAGCTGCGGGTGGAAGGCAAAAATTACATTGTCAAAGATGGCGATGTGATGCATTTCCTGTTCAATGTCTAAGCAACTGGCGCATCTATCCACAAGCCGCTTGCTGCTTTGTGTATAAAAACAGCAAACGGCCTTTGGCAGCCGGCATAAATTGCAAAAAACGGTTGACGCTGCCAAAGCAGATACGGATAATACGCGCCACTTGCTGAAGACAAGTTAACGTGGCTACATAGCTCAGCTGGTTAGAGCACAGCACTCATAATGCTGGGGTCGCAGGTTCGATTCCCGCTGTAGCCACCACTTTTTCTTCAGGTACATGTCGCGGAAGTGGCGGAATTGGTAGACGCACTGGATTTAGGTTCCAGCGCCGCAAGGTGTGAGAGTTCGAGTCTCTCCTTCCGCACCATATGTACCAGGCAAGGAGAGACACTGCAGGGGTGTAGCCAAGCGGTAAGGCAGCGGGTTTTGATCCCGCCATGCCCAGGTTCGAATCCTGGCACCCCTGCCATTTCTCTTTCTCCGGTTGTAAATCCTTGTTAGGGGTGTAGCCAAGCGGTAAGGCAGCGGGTTTTGATCCCGCCATGCCCAGGTTCGAATCCTGGCACCCCTGCCATTCTCAGCAGTAAATCATCAACGAATTTCAATCTTATTGTCTATATCCCGCTTAGCCTGTGGCATAACGGGTTACCAGCTTTTTCAGCAAGCTACTTCGCCCGGCCAGCACCAAGCCCAATTGTCGTAGCTGCCTGACCAGTGGCCACCGGCTGCCAAAGCCCTGATAGAGTGCATCCATGCCGCTCATCATCAACCAGTTTTGCGGCTGACGGTGCTGCTGATAGCGTCTCAGTAGCGCTTGCGGCTGCTCGAGCGCAGCCACACCTGCTTGCTGCAACAACTGGCACAATAAGGCTGCATCGGCAAAGCCAAGGTTCACCCCCTGCCCGGCCATCGGATGAATGGCATGGGCTGCATCCCCCACCAATACCAGCCGTTGCTGATAATAGGATAACGCATGCAAGCGTTGCAGCGGGAACCAGGTCGCCCTTTGCACTTCAATGTTCCCCAGTTGCGCTGGAAAAGCAGCCATCATGGCCTGACTGAGCGCTGGCGGCGACATCGCAGCCAACTGCTGCACCTTAGGCAAGCTGTCGTACCAAACCAAGGATCCTTGCTGGCCCGGCAGCGGTAAGAAAGCTTTGGGGCCAGTTTCAGTAAATTGTTGCCAGGTCACATCCTGCTGCGGCAGCTCAGTCACCACATGGGCAACCAGGCAGCCCTGCGCATAACGCCAGCCGCGGGTGCCAATTCCGGCCAGCTGACGCAGTGCCGAGCGGGCGCCATCGGCTGCAATGACCAAACGGCTACGCAGACAGTCGCCATTATCCAGCGTCAGTTGTGCGCTGTCGGCATCCTGTTGCAGTGCGATTACTCTTGCCGGACAAAACAGCTGCAAACTTTCAGGAAACTGTTGCCAGCAAGCCAGTTGCAGCAAACGATTCTCCACAATATGCCCGAGTTCGCTCTGGTTGATGCTGGCTGCGTTAAACTCCACGCTATGCTCAGGCCGCTCAAAGGCCTGCAAACGCCGATACGGACAGAATCGCATCGCAGCAACCGCCTGCCAGGCACCGGATTGCTCCAACCACTGCTGGCTGCGCTGGCTGATGGCCGATACCCGTAAATCTGCCGGTTGGCTGGCGTCATAGGGCTCTGGCTGCTGCGCTTCTACCAGCGCTACCTGCCAGCCCTGCTGCGCCATATATGCCGCAATACTGGCACCAACCATGCCACCACCAACCACCGTCAGATCAAACATCTTTCGCCCTCGCATTTTTCAACCGCTTTATTGTACGCTAAAATGGATGGTCTGTGCTGCTTCGGCAGACGATAGAAGTCACGATGCCATGCCTGATCAAAATGGGTCAGACAGAATTCAACATCTGCCACGAAAAGCAGTTGACGGCTGTTGAAAAATACGGCATTTTGCGCGCCTTTATTCAAGGGTTCTCCGACACTGATTCGGGGGCTCAGGCTTACTCTAACGGAGAAGTTAAATGCGAAATGTAACTGTTGCTGCCACCCAAATGATCGGTGGTTGGAATGTCGATGAAAACATTGCCCGTGGTGAGAAACTGGTCCGTCAGGCAGCGTCTCAGGGCGCACAAATCATCCTGCTGCAGGAGCTGTTTGAACGCAATTACTTCTGCCAGAAACAAAAAGAAGCCTATCTGGATTTTGCCACCACAGTAGAAGAAAACCCGGCTATTCGGCATTTTCAGGCCATTGCCAAAGAGCTGGCGGTGGTGTTACCCATCAGCTTCTACGAGAAAGCCGGTAACTGCTTCTACAACAGCATCGCTGTATTGGATGCCGATGGCAGCCTGCTGGGTGTTTACCGTAAAAGCCATATTCCGGATGGCCCTGGTTACTCCGAGAAGTTCTATTTCACACCGGGCGACAGCGGTTTTAAAGTGTGGCAAACCCGTTATGCCAAAATCGGCATTGGCATCTGCTGGGATCAGTGGTTCCCGGAGTGCGCCCGCAGCATGGCATTAATGGGCGCTGAACTGCTCTTCTACCCAACCGCCATTGGCAGTGAGCCACACGATGCCAGCGTGAATTCACGCGATCACTGGCAGCGCACCCAACAAGGCCATGCAGCCGCCAATTTAGTACCACTGATTGCCTCCAACCGCATTGGCGTAGAAACCGAAGATGATTTTGCCATCACCTTCTACGGCAGCTCCTTTATTGCCAATGAGTATGGTGCCAAGGTACAGGAAGCGGATGAGAACTCTGAAACTGTGTTGGTACACACCTTTGATTTGGATGAAGTGGCGCAAAACCGGCGCGGCTGGGGCGTATTCCGTGACCGCCGTATCGATTTGTACCAGCCGCTGCTGACCAAAGATGGTTTCACCCAACAAGGTGGCAACTAAGTTGGCGCGCACACTAAGCACAACCCCACGGCAGGATGGTTTTTACATGCCTGCCGAGTGGCAACCGCATCGCCAGACCTGGATGGTATGGCCAGAGCGGACCGACAACTGGCGCTTGGGTGCCAAGCCGGCTCAGGCTGCTTTTACCCGGGTGATTCAGGCCATTGCCCGCTTTGAACCGGTCACCGTTGGCGTGTCGGCCAACCAGTACGGCAATGCGCTGGCCCAGCTGCACAGCAGCCCGGAGCTGGCAGAGCGGATCCGGGTGATTGAGCTCTCCAGCAACGATGCCTGGTGCCGGGATACCGGCCCCAGCTTTGTGGTGAATGGCAAGGGCGAAGTACGGGGCATCGACTGGACATTCAACGCCTGGGGCGGACTGAATGGCGGCTTGTACTTCCCCTGGCATCTGGACGATCAGGTCGCCAGCAAGGTGCTCAGTGTCGAACAGCAACTGCGTTATCGCACTGAAGGCTTTGTGCTGGAAGGTGGCGGCATTCATGTTGATGGCGAAGGCACTGTGCTCACCACCGAGGAGTGTTTACTCAACCCCAACCGTAACCCGCATTTAAGCCGGGCGCAGATCGAGCAGATGCTGCATGAGTATCTTGGCACTAACAAGGTGATCTGGCTGGAACAAGGCATCTACCTGGATGAGACCGATGGCCACATCGACAACATGGCCTGTTTTGTCCGTCCTGGTGAAGTGCTATTAGCCTGGACCGATGATGAAAGCGATCCACAGTACGCCCGCTCCCAGGCGGCACTTAAGATACTGGAAAACAGCACCGATGCCCAAGGCCGTGCTATTAAAGTGCACAAGCTACCATTACCGGCCCCGATTATTGCGGAACCGGAAGAGTATGCCAGTGTTGACTCGGTACTGCATACCATTCCTCGCGAAGCCCATGCCCGGCTGGCTGGCTCCTACATCAACTTTTACCTGTGCAATGGCGGCCTGATTATGCCGGCTTTTGACGATCCGAATGATGAAGTTGCTGCAACCATCCTGCGCGACCTGTTCCCGGAGCGCGAAGTGGTGTTGGTGCCTGGGCGGGAAATTCTGCTTGGCGGTGGCAATATTCACTGCATTACCCAGCAGCAGCCAGTTGGCTAAACGATCGCAGGGGATCCTTTCTCTGCGATCACTTTGTGAACCAAAGGTGTTGTCCTATGCCGGAGCAAGATTGGTTTTTGTACTTACTGCGTAGCAACACAGGTCAGATCTATACTGGCATCACCACCAATCCGCTACGCCGGTTACGCCAACACAATGGTGAGCTGGCTGGCGGTGCCAAAGCATTACGGGGCCAACGGCCATTGCAGTTGTTGTACCAGGAGCCCTACCCGTGTCGCAGCAGTGCCAGCAAAGCGGAATATCAATTTAAGCAATTGAGCAAACAACAAAAAGAAGACTTTATTCGCCTAAAGGCGGATGGAGCTCTGGCCAGTTCCCCGCTAGAATAACTCTTTTCCCTGCACTAAGGAGCTGGCCTGCAGATGCCTGTGTTGCCACTGGACAACTACGCCCTGATCCTCGGTTATCTGGCCATCGGCCTGCTGCTACGACTGGTGCCAGCCATGCCGGCTGACAGTGCGCGATCATTGAATGCTTATGTGCTGAATGTCGCCTTGCCTGCACTGGTGTTGTTGAAAATCCCCGAACTGCAGTTTTCTGCCCAACTCTGGCTGCCGGTATTAACCCCCTGGTTGCTGCTCGTGCTGGTGGCAGGCCTGACATTGCTGGTTGGGCATTGGCTGAACTGGAGCCGGGATACCAAGGTAGCCCTACTTATTGTATTGCCTCTTGGCAATACCTCTTTTCTTGGCTTTCCGATGGTGGAAGCCTTTTGGGGCAGTGATCGCATGCCGGTCGCCATTATTTACGATCAGCTCGGATCTTTTATTGCACTGGCTACCTACTCCACCATTCTGGCCAGTCTGTACGGCCAACAGCAACAATCAGCAAGTATGAAAGCTATTGCGCGCAAAGTACTCAGCTCACCGCCTCTCTTGGCCTTGCTGCTGGCACTGATGCTACGCAACAGCAGCTATCCGGCGCTGGCAAGTCAATTACTCAACAATGTTGCAGCCACCCTGGTGCCAGTGGTGATGATCGCGGTTGGCTTTAGCCTGCGCTTTCGTCTGCAAGCCAGTGAACTCAAGCCGCTTGGCTTCGGTTTGCTGGTGACACTGGTTCTGATGCCGCTGATGGCTTATGCTATAGCCAGTAGCAGCTCCGTTGATGTTAGCTTGCGGCAAACGGTAGTGTTTATGGCAGCGATGCCACCGATGATCTCCGCCGGCGCCATCGCGATTATGGCAGGGTTGGCACCCCGTCTGGTCAGTGCCCTGGTCGGCTTTGGTGTGCTGCTGAGTTTTCTGACCTTACCAGTGGTGTTCTGGTTACTAAATTAACAGTTTTTAAAGGGAATCTATGCTGGAATCGACCCTCACCTGGTTGCAACCGCATCTTGAAAGCCTGGTAAGCCCTGCCACCTGGTGGCAAGTGGTGGTACTGGCGCTGGCAGCAGTGGCCGCCTCTTTGTTCAACCGGCGTATCCAGACACTGCTGGAAACGCAGGCATCGGCCAACCAGCAAGGTTTTCGCCATATTGCAGTACGCAGTTTGCAGCGCCTGCTCTGGCCGTTAACCGCGCTTGCGGTGGTATTGCCCGCCAAAGCCGTATTGGATTGGTACGAGCTGCCCTTGCAACTACTCAGCATTGCTGTCCCCATTCTCTGGGCGTTGGCGCTGATCCGTTTTAGCATCTATCTACTGCGCAAAGCCTTTACCATTAACCCACTGCTCAAGTCTTCAGAAAGCGCCCTGTCGGTATTGATCTGGCTTGGTGTCGTCCTGCATCTGCTGGGCTGGCTACCAACGGTGCTGGGCTTTTTGGACAGCATGGCACTTAACTTGGGCGAAAACCGCATTTCAGTCTTGTCAGTGATAAAGCTTTTACTGCTGGTTGGTCTGGCATTTACCCTCGCTATCTGGTTGTCAGAGCTAATCAGCCGACAATTGCAACGCTCGGCCAATATCTCTCCCAGCATGCGGGTTGGCTTTAACAAATTCAGTAAGTTTATTCTGCTGACCCTGGCTTTTTTAATCGCGCTGAATGCCGTTGGCATTAACTTAAGTTCACTGGCTATCTTTGGCGGTGCGCTTGGTGTCGGTTTGGGCTTTGGTTTGCAGCGTATTGCCTCGAATTTTATCAGCGGCTTTATTCTGGTGTTGGACCGCTCCATTAAACCCGGCGATGTCATTACCGTGGGTGATAAATTTGGCTGGGTCGAGGCGTTAAATTCCCGCTACGTGGTGGTGCGCAACCGTGAAGGGGTCGATACCCTGATCCCCAATGAGAACCTGATCACGTCGGAAGTGATCAACTGGAGCTATGCCGATCGCAATGTCCGGGTGGTGATCCCGGTACAGATCAGTTACGACGATGATCCAGAGCAAGCCATGGCGCTGATGCTGGAATGCGCCAAAGCTTCATCCCGTATTTTGACCGAGCCGGCTCCTTCGGTGCGCTTGATGGAGTTTGCCGACAGCGGCATTGAACTGCAGCTACGCGCCTGGATTTCCGATCCGGAAAACGGCACCGGTGGCGTCAAGTCGGAAGTCAATTTAGCCATTTGGCGCGCGTTTAAGGAACACAAAATCACTATTCCTTACCCACAACGCGATTTGCATATTAAATCCATGCCGACCAATATGCCTTAACCATAACTACGCTCCAATTGACAGTGGGCGCATCAGTGCGCCCAACTATTCCACCTGAACTACAACCTAGAATGGGACCAAAACAGATTGTTGACACAATGAAAACCAAATGATAAATTAAAATTCAATTAATTCTTCATGGAGAGATTGAGTTATGTCAGGTGTAGTCAATTTGCTTTGGGAAGCAGGTAATCAAATCACAGGTGTTTTTACCAGTAAAATATCAGCGGACCAGATCTATAAACATATCTATCCCTCACTAGTATTCATTATTACCACAAAAGGAAGGAAATCCAGAGAGGCTATCAGTTTGCTTAGCGTCTTGGAGAGCCTGGCCCCAAGTGGAGCTAAGCGTCGTAATTTTTCGCGCAGATATATTCAAAATCAAGATGGATGGAAAGAACTGCCATCTGATCCACAAAGAATTCCCTTTGGTTTCTGGCATTAAACATGTTGAAGAAAACTGCTCTCGTACTAAGTATTGTTTATCTTGTGCTCACCATTTGTGCAAATGGCTACAACTTTCTTATGGGTATTGAGGAGTTAACAACTCTTCTCTTCCTTGAATGGTTGCTGGTGATCATAATTTTAGGTGCCAGTGCTGTTGGTTGCTATGCACATGTAAAGTGTATTCAATTAGGTGCGAGCTGGTTGTGGTTTATGCTCGCATTAGCTTTGGCTGGTTTGATAACTTTTCCTGCATTACAACTCATTCTAAATAGCAAAACGACAGCATTAGCTGAGTCGATTGTGACAATCTTAGTAATGGCATTTTTCTTTGCGCCGATCATCATTTCGCTATCTCAATATGCATTCAGCTTTACTAAAAACTCTTTAAAAGAGACGACTTAGGAATGCATTAAGGCGCACTCAACGCCTTAGAGTATACTTTTTGTAGGGCGCGTAATTACGCCCTACATCGTTATACCAAGCTGATTTTAGCAAATTTTCGCTTGCCAACCTGGTAGATGGCTTCGCTACCTTTGGCGATTTCCAGTTTGCTGTCGTCGATTTTTTCATCGCCGTTGCGCTTCACTGCGCCTTGCTTGATCATCCGCATGGCTTCCGAAGTACTGTCGACCAGGCCGGCTTCTTTTAACAGATTGGCAATCGGCATGGCGTCGCCATCACAGCTTAGCTGCAGCTCTGGAATATCATCCGGCAGGGCATTTTTAGAAAAACGCTGAATAAAGTCCTGCTCAGCGGCATCGGCGGAGGCTGCATCGTGAAAACGGGCAATGATTTCTTTCGCCAGTTCAATCTTCACATCGCGCGGGTTGCCCCCATCAGCAATACGTTGCTTCAGCGCATCGATGTCGCTCAGCGGCCGGAAGCTCAGCAGCTCGAAGTAGCGCCACATCAAATCATCTGAAATTGACATGATTTTACCAAACATCTCGTTCGGTGCATCGGTGATGCCAACATAGTTGCCCAGGGATTTGGACATCTTCTGCACACCATCCAGGCCTTCCAGCAGCGGCACCATCATCACCGTCTGCGGTCGCTGCCCGGCTTCTTTTTGCAGCTCACGGCCCATCAGCAGGTTAAAGCGCTGATCGGTACCGCCCATCTCAACATCGGCCTCCAGTGCCACCGAATCCCAGCCCTGCACCAGTGGGTACAAGAACTCATGAATGGCAATCGACTGATTGTTGGCAAAGCGCTTTTTAAAGTCATCACGCTCCAGCATCCGGGCCACCGTTTGCTGTGAAGCGAGGCGAATTAAACCAGCCGCGCCCAGCTCCCCCATCCACTCCGAATTAAAGGCAATGCGGGTCTTGGCCGGGTCGAGAATTTTAAACACCTGCTCTTTGTAGGTTTCGGCGTTGGCCAGCACATCGTCCCGGCTCAGTGGCTTGCGGGTGACATTTTTGCCGCTTGGATCGCCAATCATGCCGGTGAAGTCACCAATCAGGAAAATCACTTCATGACCATATTGCTGGAAGGTACGCAGTTTATTGATCAATACGGTATGGCCCAGATGCAAATCTGGTGCTGTCGGATCAAAACCGGCCTTAATTTTCAACGGCTTGCCTTGCTTTAACTTGGCAATCAGCTCTTCTTCCAGCAAAATCTCTTCGCAGCCGCGTTTTAGCTCAGCAAACGCCTGCTCCCAGTTGGTCATGGTGGTCTCCAAAAAGTAATCGTCATTGTCAGGATCGGTTATTTTAACTGATGCGGCCCGCATTGGAAATTGCACAATACTGGCAACAGTGAAAAAAAAGCGTTATGCTGCTAATTTAAGCAGTAATCAGATCCTTATCCATGCAAACACTGGTGACACGTCTTCCACTTGCTCATCGCCTGGTTATTCTGGGTTTACTAGTCTTGTCCGCGCTGGTGATTCTGCTGCCAGCGGACACTTCAGGCTCTAAACAGAGCAGCGAACTGTCAGAGCTTAGCGAGCCTTATGTCCCTGAGTTGTTACAAATCGATACCAGCTTCCCAGCAGTCACTGAAGTAGCTCTATTGATTGAGCCTGAGATTGAAGAGTCGGCAGGGCCGGAACTGGTATGGCACAGCATCACAGTACAAAGTGGCGATGCCTTATCCAACCTGTTTCGCCGCGCCAATGTCAGCCAGCAAACCATGCTGGCCATACTGGCGCTGGGTGATAGCACCCGTACCTTGACCCGCTTGTTTCCCGGAGAAACACTAGAGTTTGGTTTAGACGAAACGGGCCAGTTGCAAGAACTGCGTTATGCCATCAACCGGCTGGAGTCGCTGTTGGTCTATCGTGATGACGAGGGCCGCTTTCGCAGTGAGCAGCAGCGCCGTACTGTAGAAACACGCACCGAATACGCAGCCGCCACCATCCAATCCAGCTTTTGGCATGCTGGTCTAAGTGCAGGCCTTAGCAACAACCAAATTATGGCGCTGGCCAGTATTTTTGGCTGGGATATCGACTTTGCGCTGGATATCCGCGCTGGTGACAGCTTTACCGTTTTGTTTGAACGCAACTACAGCGAGGATGAGTTTATTGGCTATGGCAGCATCCTGGCAGCGCAGTTCAGCAATCAGGGCCGGGTCATTCAGGCAGTACGCCACAGCGATGGTCATTACTACAAACCGGATGGCACCAGCATGCGACAGGCATTTTTGCGCGCACCGGTCGAATTTACCCGTATCAGCTCCAATTTTAATCCGCGCCGCCAGCACCCGGTCACGGGCCGGGTAGCACCGCACAATGGCATTGATTATGTCGCTCCGGTTGGCACCCCGATCATGGCAACCGGTGATGGGCGGGTCACCGCCTCGACTTACAACAATCTGAACGGCAACTATGTGTTTATCCAACACGGCAACAACATCGTCACCAAGTACCTGCATCTGTCTCGCCGTCAGGTGAAGGTGGGTGATCGGGTCCGTCAGGGGCAGGTGATTGGCCGCCTGGGGGCTACCGGTCGGGTCACTGGCCCGCACCTGCATTACGAGTTTGTAGTCAATGGCGTGCACCGCAATCCCAGAACCGTGCAACTGCCGCAGGCACAGGCGCTGACCGGAGCCGATAAAACGAACTTTATCGCCAAAGCCACTGAAGTGTTGGCTGAGCTGCAAAACCAACAGCAACAACTGCTTGCGGCGGTGCCATAAATGGTGCCACAACTCTATATTGGCATTATGTCCGGCACCAGTCTGGATGGTATTGATCTGGTGTTGACAGACTTTACGACCAAACCCAGCTTGCTTGGTAGTTGCCTGATCCCCTTTCCAGCCAGCTTGCAACGCGAGCTGCGCTCACTGGCCGAACCCGGTAACAATGAAGTAGAGCGCATCGGTCCGGCGGAGCATCAACTGGCCGAGTGCTACGCCGCTGGTGTCAAGCAGTTACTCAAGCAAGTCAATTACCTACCAGAGCAAATCAGCGCCATAGGCTGCCATGGCCAGACCATTCGGCATCGCCCCAATCAGCTCCAACCGTTTACGATGCAGCTTGGAAATATGCATCTGTTGGCAGCGCTAACTGGTATTCGGGTGATTGCTGATTTTCGCCGTAAAGACATGGCGTACGGTGGTCAGGGTGCCCCACTGGTACCGGCCTTTCATCAGGCGGTTTTTGCCAAGGCGGGCAAAAACCGTGCGGTCGTGAATATTGGTGGCATTGCCAATATCAGTTTACTGCAGGCGGATGGCACCATCACTGGCTATGATACCGGCCCTGGCAATTGCCTGATGGATGATTGGGTGTCACTGCATCGCCAGCTTCCCTACGACAAAGACGGTGCTTTTAGTGCTGAAGGTGAGCTGCTACCCGAGTTATTGCAGCAGCTGCTGGCCGATGATTATTTTCAGCTGAGCGCTCCTAAAAGTACCGGGCGCGAATACTTCCACCTGGGTTGGTTACGGCAAAAACTAACCGGCCTGGAGGCTCCTGCCGATGTGCAGCGCACCTTAAGCCGCTTTACCGCACTCAGTATTGCCAACGAGCTGCAATTGCCAAACCTGAGTGAGGTGTTTATCTGTGGCGGTGGTGTCCATCACCCGGTGCTGATGGCAGATCTGCAGCAACTGTTGACACCGGCGAAGGTGCAAAGCAGCAGCAGTGCAGGGGTAGATCCTGACTGGGTCGAAGCCATGGCTTTCGCCTGGCTGGCCCAGGCTTTTGATAAGCAGCTGCCAGGCAATGTGCCGGCAGTAACCGGAGCACGCAAGGCCTGCGTGCTTGGTGTGTCGTATTCTCCCTGAACCTGACGAAGACTTGCTCATCGATGCAGCTGTGCTAGTATGAATGGGCATTTTAGCTCTGAAACCATTGCACAAGGACGCATGATGGCAACCCAACATTTTACCTTTACCTCCAGCTTGCAAATTCACATCGCCCCACACGAGCAGGAAATCCATGCAGAAAAAGGCGAAACCATTACTTTTGAACTCGCCAATAAGAGTGGCTTAAAACTGCTGGATTGGGGACTGTATTTTAATAACCCTTTTGAACCCGAGCGCTCCGTTCGCTATTCGTTTGGTAGTCAGAGCAGCCATGAACATCTGTACCGGGCAGAAAAACGGGTTGCACAAGATACCGATAAAGTTAAAGTGTCTATGTACAACGCTTATGCGCTGTATCTGGTGGCGGAACTTAAAGATGGCCAGCAGCAATTATTTCAGCTGGATCCGGAGATTATCATTAATAATGGCGATATTCATAACTGAAAAGCATCGCCCTGACTGCTAAGTTATAGCTGCAGCCCGCTGAACTCAGGTTCATTCAACAGCGAAAGCAACGAATAACCTGAGTCCAGGGCTTGTTGTAACCACTGCCTTGCTTCATCATGATTACCGCAGGCAACAGCCTGATGTGCCGCTAAAACCTTTTGTCTGTTTTCTACCAAATCATCCAGGGCTTGCATGATCTGTTCAGAAACATCGCAGTGACCACTTTTAGCAAGATACACCGCCAACCTTAAACGGAGTAAAGTGTGGTTTGGCGCCAATTCCAATCGCTCGCGCAATAAAACTATCGCCTGTCGATAGGCTTTTTTTGCCTGCACCGGTTGCTGATTATGGCGATAACTATCGGCCAGGTTTGCCCAAAGCAAGTAGTTTTTCGGATCCAACTCAACCGCATCCTGAAACGCCTCTACCGCCTCTTCGTACTTCCTCTGATAAAATAGGGCAGTTGCAACATTGGAGTAATTACTGGCAACTGGCGAAAGTAGCAGCGCTCGCTGAAAGGCATAAAACGCTTCACTGTAATTTGCCCGGCTAAACTGGATAGCTCCCAATACTTCCCATACAGCGACATTTTCTGGTGTCCACTCCGATAATTGCCGATAGCTCTGCTCCGCCTTATCCGATTGACCGGTGCGCAAATAAAAAGTGGCCAGATAGTGGAGCACAAACCAGCTATGATGCTCCTCCAGAGCTATGAGGTACGCCTGCTCTGCCAGTTGCAGCTCTCCTTGTCGACGGTACGTATTGGCCAATCCAAAGTGCGCCTCAGTTTGAGCCGGGTCCAGCTGTAAAACCTGCTGAAACAGTGATATTGCTTGCGAGTAATTGGATTGCAACATGGCTATTTGCCCATTCAGAACCAACAAGCGGCTGTCCATACCAGAACCTTGCTGCAAGGTTGCCAAAACCTGCTCTGCCCGTTCAACCCACTGCACAGTATCGCGCTGCGCAATCCACAAAGAGGCACGTACCAGCGCCATTTTCGCTTCAACAAAGTCCGGGGCCAGCTGTATAGCCTGCTCCAAAGTTTCTATCCCTTGTTGTACATTGGTGATGACAGCATCTCGATAGATGTAGTCCAGCCCCTGCAAGTAGAGTGGAAATGCTTGCTGCTCCTGAGTACTTTGCCCGGTTAAGGCCAGAGAGGGCATATCCAGAACAGCAAAGGTTGCTTGCTGCAGTTGCTCCGCATTACCAGCCCAATCCGATGCCGATAGCGCCAGCTCGATGTTTCGTAGTTGCTGGCCATTTTTCCCATCCAGCAGAGCAAGCGTCATTTGAAGCCCTCCACCAACCGGTTCAATGTTTGCCATCAACACATACTCAGCAGCAAAGTATTGCTGCAGCTGCTCAACACTTAAATCCTGATAGCGCCGAAGCTCGGATGGTGGAATCACCCAACGGGGCCTCCCCTTTTGCCCGGGTATGGCAAGCTGATGATTTAAATGAAAGCCTAATCCACGTCCAAGGGTAACCAACTCTGCTTCATCAGACAGAACCTGAAAGGGCATCACAGCGAGCACTGAGCCAGCAACCGGCGAGTGGCTATTTGGGGAGCTATCTGACCAGAACCAGACGCTTCCAACCGACAACAGCAAAACAGCCCCAGCTACAACCCGGCAGTAACGATCACTGAATCGTCCTTGCTTTTTATTTAGCTTGCCAAGGCAGCCATCCAGTTGATCCACAAGTTGCTGCATGGATGCCGGGCGCTGCTCTGGATGGAGCGACAGGCATTGCCGGATGATGCGCTGCACTTTAGCCGGCACCCGCTTTTGCACGCCATTAGGTATCGGCCTGACCAAACCTTCCGTCAGAGCAGTAGTCGTTGCAATCAGATCCTTACCACGGTAAGGGTGCTGCTGATAACAAAGTTGGTACAGCAGAATGCCAAAGTTAAAGACATCTGCTGCCGCAGTTAAAGTATCACCTCGTAATAACTCCGGAGCTACCCAGCAAGCCGCATCATGCAAGCTGGAGCTTTGAGCTAAGTCCAGCGAGCTGACTGCATCCAGCTGCTGCTCGGTTAAAGAAGTTTGTAAATCATCCATCAGGCTACTGGTCATTCCGAAGTCAACCAATCTCACCTGCTGCAGGCCATCGATCACCACATCAGATGGTTTGAGTGTCCGACGCAGAACGCCTAGCTGATGGACCGCCGCCAAAGCACTGGCAATTTGCCGTGCTATCAGCAAACGCTCGCTGAGATCATAGTGAGCATCCAGCAAGTAATCGGTCAGCGCAGTTCCTTCCACCCACTCAGTAGCAATAGAAGCCAGGCCATTGGCCTGAGTAACGCCGTAAACAGTCGCAATACCGGGGTGGTCCAATGAAGCTAGCTTAGTTGCAGTCTCGAGCAAATGCGGAGCGGACGCTTCATTGCATGGGATGATTTTAACAGCAACAGGTCGTTGCAGAGTAGGATCAAATGCTTTGTAAATCGTACCTGCAAAGCCTTCGCTGATCTTGGATTCTAAGCGAAATGGAAGCGAATCGAGAAAGCTATTCAGTTCCGAGGCCACGGTACTCTCTTAAGGTTATAAATAGACAATGGCCAGTATAACCAGAAACAGCGGATGTAACAGCTGTTTCCAGTCATACAGAGTGCGCAAACAGCTTAGCGGTTACCCAACCAGAGCCAACAAAATACCTGCTGCAACCGCCGAACCAATCACACCAGCCACATTCGGCCCCATCGCATGCATCAGCAGAAAGTTATGTGGGTTAGCCTGCAAACCGACTTTGTTCACTACCCGCGCAGCCATTGGCACCGCAGAAACCCCTGCTGCACCAACCAGTGGGTTGATCGGCTGCTTGGACAACTTATTCATCACTTTCGCCATAATTACGCCGGAAGCCGTGCCAATAGCAAAAGCCACCATGCCCAGGATCAAAATACCCAACGTCTGGGTGGTTAAGAAGTGCTCGGCACTTAACCTTGAACCTACCGCCAAGCCCAGAAAAATGGTGACGATATTAATCAGCTCGTTTTGCGCCGTTTTGCTGAGCCGGTCGACGACGCCCGCTTCACGCATCAAGTTGCCCAGGCAGAGCATCCCAATCAGTGGGGCTGCCGTAGGCAGGAACAGAATAGTCAGCATCAGTAAAATAAGTGGAAACAGTATCTTTTCTTTTTTACTGACCGTGCGCAGCTGCGTCATCTGAATTTCGCGCTCTTTCTGACTGGTCAGTGCTTTCATAATGGGCGGCTGGATCATGGGTACCAGCGCCATGTAGGAGTAGGCCGCTACGGCAATGGCCCCCAGCAACTCAGGCGCCAATTGCGATGCCAGGAAGATGGCCGTGGGACCATCAGCACCACCAATAATGGCAATGGCTGCCGCCTCGCGAAAGGTAAAGCTCATGCCGGGGATCCAGTTCAACGCAATGGCACCCAGCAAGGTCGCAAAAATACCAAACTGCGCTGCAGCCCCTAAAAACAACATCCTCGGATAAGCAATTAAGGCACCGAAATCCGTCATGGCACCTACGCCAAGGAAAATCAGTAAGGGGAATAAGCCGGTGCCCACGCCCACTTCATAAAACATATGCAGCAAGCCACCGACTTCCCCCATGCCAGCCAGAGGAATATTGGTCAAAATGGCACCAAAGCCAATGGGCAACAGCAGTAAGGGTTCAAAGTTTTTCGCAATGGCCAGGTACAACAAGCCGATACCCACCAGCAGCATCACCACCTGCCCCCCGGTGAAGTTCAATACACCGGTCGATTGCAACAAGGTTTGAAAAGCGTCCATCAAAACATCCCTCAGGCGTAGGTGATCAACACATCGCCATTGCTGACTGCATCACCAGCACTGACATGGATCTTCTGAATACTACCATCCACTGCAGCACGCACTTCGGTTTCCATTTTCATCGCTTCCATAATGATCACCACATCGCCCTTCTTCACCTGGGCGCCTTCCTTGGTCACCACTTTCCAGATATTGCCGGCTAATGGCGCGGTTAAAGTTCCGCTACCCGTTACAGAAGCGCGGCCAGGAATGTTTTCTTCAACCACTGGCTTGATGCTACTGAGCTCGCCGCTAGGCGCTACCTCAACTTCATACACCTTGCCATCGACCCGTACGCTGTAAGCCGCAACGCCACCAGTTACCGTCACCGCTGTGCTTGCACTGCTGCTGGTTTCAGAAGGCGCCTCCGGTACCGGTTCAAAAGCTGCCGGGTTGTTGCGGTTTTTCAGGAATTTCAAGCCCACTTGCGGGAACAAGGCATAGGTCAGCACATCATCTACCTGAGCATCGGCCAGGCTGATGCTTTCTTTTTTAGCGATTTCCTGCAGCTCTTTGCTTAATCGCTCCATCTCCGGTTCCAGCAAATCGGCAGGGCGGCAGGTGATGGCATCGCTGCCATCCAATACTCTTTGCTGCAGTTCAGCATCGACCTCAGCAGGCGTCGCACCGTACTCGCCTTTCAGTACACCAGCTGTTTCTTTGGTGATGGTCTTATAGCGCTCACCGGTCAATACATTCAGCACCGCCTGAGTGCCAACAATCTGCGAGGTTGGCGTGACTAAGGGAATAAAGCCTAAGTCTTCGCGAACTTTGGGGATCTCTTTTAATACCGTATCCAGCTTATCCAGCGCATCCTGCTCCTTGAGCTGGCTTTCCATATTGGTCAGCATCCCTCCCGGCACCTGCGCCAGCAAAATGCGGGCATCAACGCCTTTTAATGAGCCTTCAAATTTGGCGTATTTTTTCCGTACTTCACGGAAATAAGCCGCAATTTCTGCCAACAACACCAAATCCAGTCCGGTATCACGCTCGGTGCCTTCGGTAATGGCGACCATGGTTTCTGTCGCACTATGACCGTAGGTCATACTCATCGAGGAAATCGCAGTATCCAGCATATCAATGCCAGCATCGATGGCTTTCTGGTAGGTTGCCGTACTCAGCCCTGTGGTAGCGTGGCATTGCATCGCCAGTGGGATTTTCACCGCTTCTTTGATACGGGTAATCAGCTCTTCGGCCACGTAGGGCTTGAGCAAGCCCGCCATGTCTTTGATGCAAATGGAGTGACAGCCCATGTCTTCCAGCTGGATCGCCATATCGACCCACATATCAATGGTATGCACCGGGCTAACGGTATAGGACATGGTGCCCTGAGCATGAGCATTGGCTTTGACCGCGGCCTGAATAGCTGTCTGCAAATTACGAATATCATTCATGGCGTCGAAAATGCGGAACACATCCACCCCGTTCTCAACCGCCCGATCGACAAAGGCTTCGACCACATCATCCGCATAATGCCGGTAGCCCAACAAATTCTGGCCTCGCAGCAACATCTGTTGCTTGGTATTTGGCATGGCTTTTTTCAGTGCCCGGATCCGGTGCCAGGGATCCTCCCCCAGGTAACGAATGCAGGCATCGAAGGTAGCTCCACCCCAGGACTCCATCGACCAGTAGCCGACCTTATCCAATTTTTCAGCAATAGGCAGCATGTCTTCCAGACGCATCCGGGTTGCCAACAGGGATTGATGGGCATCTCTGAGTACCAGCTCGGTTAATAACAATGGCTTACTCATAACAGTCCTCTTTTAATGTTGTTGCTGCCGGTGTTGATGAATGGCTGCACTAATGGCAGCCACTACCCGGGGAGAAATCGCATCCGACTCCACCACTTCCACCGTCGTTGCTGTTGTCTTTTTGGTTGGGAAAAAGCGCCGTATACTCAAGCTCATCAGCTGAATAATTATCACCAGTACCGTCAGGAAAACAAAGACCGTAGCCATCCCGATAGCCATTAATTCCGCTGCCTGTTGCAGCATGGTGCTGACTGCCATAACTCCCCCTTACCGAACCCTTGCTGTTGTCATCTGCCGCTTCACCATACGCAACAGTTTCATCTGCAAACCTTTGTTGCCAGGAGCTTCATTATCCGGATTCTGCCTCGAACCGACAATTCAGTCCTGTGATAGCAGCTATAGATAGCATGAATCTGCAAACGTATAAACACTTTTACGTCCAGACATCCAAATTAATTCTAAGGCCTTGCGATGCAAAAGTAAGCTGATTTTTGTCATTTTTATGCAAAACCACTCATTTTTCTCAAGTCGCAAGTTAAAAGGTTTCCAATTGCCGGGCAATGTCATGGCTCAGCTGCTGCCAACCTTCGGCCATGGCTTGTACCAGGGCTGGGTAGCCATCACTTTGCATTGGCTGCTGAATCAAAAATCGCTGTCGATGACTGTGCTGCTGCCGTGATAGCCGGTACTCACCACTAAGCAGCGCATAACCATCCGTAGTTCCCACCATCCGGTCCAGTTGAATATGCAGCTGCACCGCCGTTTTATCCGCTTGCTTTTGCAACTGCCAGCCGCGGGCCTGTGCATCCAGGTTCAACAGCAAATGCCGGCTTAGCTGGGTGGCCAGATCATCCGCCCACAAATGCTGCCTGGCAACGTTCAGTTCTGTCGGACTCTGCTGAAAGGCAATACCCCGCTGTTGCAGAAAAGGTGCCAGTTGAATCCCCTCCAGCACAAGTACCCGCTCAGGCTGGGATGCAACCTCTACCTTCGGCAATACCTCCGGATAGGGGAACTGATAATACTGAATCTGAACACTTTGTTGTGAGCACGCCATGATCAATAGCAAAAAAGTGGCACAAAGGAGTGATCTCATGGTTGGGCTCTCTTTGGTTCTGGATCAGCTGCAGGGGAAGCCTGAAAGATCAGCGCATTGCTCCGCTGGTTAAGCGTATGCAGCAAAGGCTGTAAATCACGCTGCAGTTGCTCAAATTGCTGCAAATTGCTATTAAGGCGTTGATGCGTTTGTGACCCGGGGCCAAAAGCCTGCAGCAATTGCTCCAGTTGCACCAGGCTTTGACTCAGCTGTTCGGGCGCTTGTTGTAGTGCAGGCTGAGCCAGATAGCTATCCAGTTGTCGCATCACCAACTCCATTTCTGCCATCACAGTAGTCGCCTGCGCCAACGTTTGCGTGCCCTCTTGCAGCAAGGGCTCTACCGGTAGCTGGATCATTTTCTCCAGCGCCATCAGAACCTTCTGCTCTATATTACTCAAGCCTCCACGAGCGGTCGGTAGTACGGCATAGCCAGCGTACTCCATCGCTTGCCAGGGTTGTTCCAGCTCATCGACCATATCCAGATCAATATACAAGCCCCCCGTCAACAAGCTGCTGGTTTTAAGGATAGCCCTAAGCCCCTGCTCTGCGCCTCGAGCTAGTTGCTGCTTGACTTGTTCGGTACTGATGTTTTCATACAAACGACCGGTTTCAATGCGGATCAATACCGGCACGCCTTTATCAAAAGAGGTCTCCAGGGGATGCGACATGGAGAAAAAGAATGGCACACTGACCACAGTACCGACCCTTACACCGCGGTACTCCACCGGAGCCCCGGCCTTAAGGCCTCGTACCGACTCTTCAAAAAAAAGTAAGTACTCGACGAATTGACTGTACATGCCTTCGTGGATGCTATTTCTATTGGGAAACAATGCAAACTCGGTGTCGGATAGCACCCGTTCACCTGCAGGCCACCCTTCTAAGACATCAAAACTAACCCCACCGCTGATCAAACTGGCAATCGATGCCACATCCACTCTCACCCCATCCGGGGTCAGCTCAAAGCTAACGCCACTGGCCTGCCAAAAGCGTACATTCTCAGTCACCAAGCTGTCATAAGGAGCCCGAATAAACAGCTGGTACAGCATCTGGCGCTCGTCCATATCAAACAGGCTTTGCTCTACTGTCCCCACTTCGTAACCACGGTACAGCACCGGATCTCCCACCGATAGCACCCCTGTGTCTTCACTGCGCAAACGAATGCGGATCCCCGCCGCTTCCGCAGAAGCGACCGGAGGTGTTTCCAGCAAATTATGGTGCAAGACGATCTGATCGGAGTCTCCAGGTTGCAGTTCAATATAGGCCCCTGATAACAAGGTATTTAACCCGGTAATACCAGAGCGGCTGACCTGTGGCCGTACCACCCAAAACTGCGACTCGGCATTGAGTAAGGGCTCTGTGTCTGGCCGCATCCGGACTTTAATTTCAACTTGTTTCAGATCAGCCGTTAAATCGACAGAGACCACCTGGCCCACATCGACGCTGCGACTTTTCACCGGGGTTTTCCCAGCCACCAGCCCTTCAGCGTGAGGGGCAATTAAAGTGACCACCGGCCCCTGATTCTGATAACTGTAGTACAGCATCCAAATGCCAATACCAATTGCGGCTAAAGGCACGATCCAGATGGGTGACCATTGCTTTATAGGCTGAATACTGGCCTGACGTTGAACGGGTGTTGTCACGAAGTCTGCTCCGTCATTGAATTTACTGATTCTGGATTTTCTGGCTGTGCAACGCGGTCCCACAACAAGCGCGGATCAAAACTCAGGGCAGCCAACATAGTGATAATCACCACAGCGGCAAAAGTGACCGCCGCAGGCCCTGGATACACACTCATCAACAAATCAAAACGCACCAAAGCTGCCAGGATGGCCACCACCAATACATCCACCATGGACCAGCGACCTATCCAATCGACCCAGCGAAACACTGTAGTGGAGACCTTTTGCCGATAGCTTTGTGATTGCATCACAAGATAGCATAATCCAAAGAGTATCAGAATCTTCAGCACAGGTATCACCACACTGGCCAGGGCAATAATCACCGCAACAGGATAAGCGCCATCTTGCCACAGCAAACGGATCCCGCTCAGAATCGTCGATTGGGTTTCTTGCCCCATCGAAACAGTCACCATGATGGGATAAATATTGGCCGGCAGGTACAGGATGGCTGCCGTTGCGGTCAGAGCCAGCGTTTTCTGAATACTGGCAGGGATCCGCCTGTGTACTCGATCACCACAACGATTGCAATGGGTTGCGTTAAGCGGAACCAGGGCAGTACAACAACCACAGACCTTCAACTGCTGGCTGAGCCCAGCATACCCGGGCTGAGCCATAAACAGGGGTTTGGGGTTAGGAGCAATACGAGACCACATTTCACGGCGGTCAATCACCTGAAAGGTACGCAGGTGCAACAAGCAGAACAAGCAAAATGCCCAGAAACTAAACCCCAAAGCCAAATCACCATGACTGGCTAGCTTGACAAAGCTGACCAATAAACCAATCAGAAAGATATCCACCATGCTCCAGGGCTTGAGCATAAACAACACCCGGGCTACCCACATGCGAGCCGGTAACGGCCAGAGCATCCCCAGTTTCAGATAAATCACTGCGGCCATACAAAAGGCGGGGATCGCCTGTATAAACAGCCACACCAACACAGCAAGGGCGGGATGGTGCACAGTAAAGAGCACGGACGAGGTATCCAGAAAGCTCATTTGCTGCTGGCTACCGGCGGCATAAATGCTGATAAAGGGAAACAGATTGGCAAGCACCAACATAAAAAGGGCACTACCAGCAAATAGCACGGGTCGAAGCACAGGCTGCGGATGGCGGCTATCCAGCAGATGGCCACACTGGCTGCAGTGAGCTTCTTCGCCCGGCTGCAGCTCCGGCAAGTGTTGCAGTAAGTCGCAATAACGGCATAGTACCAATTCGCCATCTGCATCGGCTGGCTGCAGTTCACCTAGCGCATTCAGTTGATAATGGCTGCTTGCCATAGCATTGGGATCCTTCACTTAGAGAGGATCTAATAGCATGCGGCAACTAAGGATGCAAATCGTAAAGGGAAGGCGA
>NZ_JAUHLI010000021.1:0-50035 GCF_036325985.1 Alkalimonas cellulosilytica | reverse complement strand
ACAGAGCTCAGGGGTTTTTTTATGGCAGTGGCTTTGGTTAGATGTTGACCATGTTCAGCTCGTGCACGGGGGCTTCTTCGCTGAACTCAAAGCTGGCATCGTTAAAGCGGGGCGGCCCCATGCGGCCGGTAGCGTTGTTGGAGGTACCAACCGGTTCACGCGGGATGCCCAGCCAGTTGGTGCGCAGCCGATCGTTGCTGTCCAGATCATGAAAGACCTGAATGGCATATCGGCCATACGGCAGGGGCAGGGCGACTTCCGGGTTGGCTTTGACTTCGGCAGCATCCACCACCAATCGCAGCGCCATCTCGTCGGCTTTATCGGACAGCCAGTGTTGCTCGTTGCTGTACACTTGCACCACCACCTTGCCTTGCCCGGAGGCAATGCCGTTGATCCGCAGCAGCAAGGTGTCTGCCAACAAAGTGGGAGCAAGCAGTAGGCTAGTGGCTGCCAGCAGGGCGTGCAAGGGCTTTCGGATCCGCGTCATTAGTCACTCCTTGGATTATTTCATCGAAAACTGCATCTCGAATTGATATTGATCGGGCCGGTAGAGCGCGTACATGTGATCTATCAGCTGACCGCTGTCATCGAACATGGAGCGATCCAGCACCAACAAAGGCCGGCCGACCGGGACTTCAAGAAAAGCGCCGGTGTCGCTGTTGGACAAGGTCGCAGTGACCGACTGCTCGACTTTATCCAGCGCAATGTTGGACTTTCTGAAAATGTCGATCCGCGACATTTTGCAGATGTTCTCTTCGGTGTACAGATCGCCGATATCGCGTGTCCAGCTGACAAAGTAGCCAAAGGGTTTGCCATCGGCGTAGCGCAGACGCACTGACTGGATCAGGGTGTCATTCGGGCCGGTGCCAAAGCGCTCCTGAATGTCCAAAGGTGGCACCAGCCGGGCAAAGGTCAGGGATTTCACCACGGTTTCCTGGCCCATCACTTTTAAACTATCCAGCAAAGCCGTTAAGGGCGCTTGCAAATGCTCAGCCCGGTGTTTGTAAGCAACATGGGACCCTTTGCCGCGCTGACGCACAATGTAGCCTTCAGCGGCCAGCTCATCCATCGCCCGCTTGGCGGTAATGCGTGATACTCCAAAGGCTTCTGACAGTTGATGCTCGGTCGGCATTTTCTCACCGTGCGGAATATCGCCATGATGAATTTTTTCTTTTAAATACAAATACACCTGATGGTAGAGCGGGGTGGGGACATTTTCCCACAAGGCAGATTTTAACCGGGAGTCTGCTAACAGTTCTTCAAATGTCATACCTGATTGTTTTCCTTGGTTTCAAAAAAATTCGATGTTGAACGACAGACTGCAACTAAGAAATGATATATCAATAAATCAATATTGACCAGCCTTCAGCTGGGATTTTACGGCAGTTTTGCGCCATTTTTTCCCGTTGCTGGCCGCCTGAAATTCAGTTTTGCCCTTTGTCAATCAGGCCACTATCAGCCTGTGATACAAGATCACATAGGTATACAAGGGCACTTAGGTATACAAGATCCAGCCCGATTTGGATCGCCCATGTTTTATAGAGAAAGCTAAGGAAGCTTTGCTGATGACTGAGTTACTGTTGTTAAAATTTATCCATCTGCTGCTGTTTGTTTACTGGTTGGGGGGCGATCTCGGCACTTTTTATGCGTCACGCTTTCTGGTGCGGCCTGAATTAACGGTGGCGCAGCGCTCAACCGCCTTAACCATCATGATGGGCGTCGATCAAGGACCGCGCTTTTGCATGCCGTTGATGCTGCCGACCGGTATTCATTTAGGAGCCATGTTAGGACTGATACAGCTGTCCGCGCTGGCCATTGCCGCATTTTGGGGGTTGGGACTGGCCTGGTTGGCGATGGTCGTGGTGCTTCATCTGCATCAAGACCAATCCTTTTTGCAGCGCCTTGGACGGGTTGATTTTCATCTGCGCTGGCTGGTGGTCGTGCTCTGTGCGCTGCTGGCGGCGACCGCCTGGTTCGCCGATCCCTGGCTGACCGAGCGCATGGCGGCAAAACTGCTGATCTTTGCTGGCATGGTGGGCTCTGGTCTTGGCATTCGCCTGGCCTTAAAACCTTTTATGCAAGCCTGGGTAGCGATGCAACGGGACGGCGTGCAGCCGCAGCATGATCAAGCCATGAACAAGGCGCTGGCTGTGGCGAGGCGTTATGTCTTTGCGATTTGGTGTGGCTTGCTGGTGAATGCAGCCATTGGTATCCATTTGATTCAAATTTAATGACAGGTTGATGATGAAAGTACTGAGTTCGGATTTATCCCCTTACGCCACCCGGATACGGATGTTGATCGGCCATAAACAGCTGCCCATTGCCATTGAACCACCGGATGTACCGCTGCGTACCCCGGCCTTTGTCCGCAAATACCCCTTTGGTAAGATCCCGGTGCTGGTGCGTGACGATGGCGCTACCTTAGCGGAATCCTGGAGCATTCTGGAGTATTTGGAAAGCAGTTATCCGGAGCCTGCGCTGGCACCAACTGATCCCTGGCAAAAAGCACAAATGAATGCACGGGGACGCTTTGTCGATACCCAGTTGGCCCCGGCCGCTTTTCCGCTGTTTGGCCATTTTCTGGGCCGTCCCGGGGTGGATGTACCCGCGCAAATCAGCCAGCTGCGTCAGGAGCTTGGCAAAGCCAATGTGATTTGGCAGCAGGCAGGTGCCATCAATGAGCGCGGTCTGGATTTGGCAGATATTGCCCTGGCTCCGGTGCTGTACTTTGTGTTGTCTTTGCCGAAAATGCTGGGCGAGCCCGCCGATTTACTGGCAGAGCAGCCAGCATTGCAGGACTGGTGGCAGAAGGTGATGGACGTGGCTGCCATCAAAGCTGGTATCGATGAGATGGCGCTGGCGTTTCAGGCTTTTGCCAAACGCTAATGTTGTTTTTATGCTAAGTTGCTTATTCCCCAATAAAAAAGCCGTGCTATCAAACACGGCTTTTTCTTTATCACACCACTCAGGCGGGGACGACTTCTTCCAATCGGGCGTAGCGGCCGCTGTGAAACACCAGCGGGGCTTGCGGTTTGCTGCAAAAATCCAGCACCCGGCCAACCAGGATCAGATGGTCGCCACCATCGTACTGATGCAGCATCTGGCACTGGAAGCGGGCGCAGTAATCCGGCAACAGCGGGGCGCCGCCCAGCCCTTCCTGGAGCTTGATGCCGTGAAACTTATCGGCGCCCTGACGGGCAAACTGATTGGATAAATCCTGTTGATGCGCGGCCAGCACATGAATGGCAAAGTGCTGGCTCTGACTAAAGGCGGCCAGCGACCAGGCCGACTTGGCAATGCTCCAGAGCACCAGCGGCGGTTCCAGCGAAACCGAATTAAAGCTGCTGGCTGTCATACCAACGGACTCACCTGCTTCGGTTTTGCAGGTGATGATGGTGACGCCGGTTGGAAACTGGCCCAGTGCCTGACGAAATTCACGGCTATCGATCATGGGTGCTTGCATAACATCATCTCCTGCGGGCTAAGGGTTAAGGCTGAACATAACGGGCGTTCAGTACTTGCTCGCCCGGATGCCAGTCCAGCACCCCAAAGGCGGTGTACTGCTCTTTGCCACCGGCGTAAAAATTCCAGATGGCGCATAGGGTGCCTTTGTCATCCAGCAGGGTGTCGCGGCTTTTGATTTTCAGGGCTTCGCCATAAAAATGCTGGGTACTCCAGAGGTAGCGGCCATAAGCCCGGCCATTGCCGAACACATCCGGCCCTTCAAAGCGGTGCACCTGATTGGTACGGCTGCGCCGGTAGCTAAAGCTGCGATCAATCACGCCGGACAATTGTACCCGCACATCGGCACTGGTTAAGGACACCGGGGTGTAATCAATCAGCACGGCAGTGGTGCCGAGCAGCTGCTGCTTGTCGTCGTACACTTCAAATTCGCCACGCCACTGACCAGCGTGTTTCACCGGCAAAATAAAGGGCTTGCTGGCGGCTTGCTGCTCTTGTGCCAGGAAGTTTTCGACAAAAGCCTGGGTATCCGGGTTGCTGTCGTGATCCTGGGTCACCACATAAAGACCATTGAACACCGCCACCAGAGTATCGGCTTCAAACAGCTGCGAGGAGTACACCTGCAAACCGTGGCTTGGCAGGATCAAATTCACCGTGCGTAAGTCGGTGTTCCAGCCCGGCGAATAGTAATTGGAGTCCACCAGCAAACCGTAGGGGCGACCAGAGCCGACAAAATCCGGCCCGCAGTAGATCCGATTGCTGTCGCTGTCGATCACACCAAACTCAAAACGTGCACCGGCGGTATCAAAGCGATTGCGCAAAGGACCGCTGTTCTGAAAATCGGTTTCCATCCAGTAGGTGGTGCGATCGCCTTCAAACACACTGGCACGGTTAACCTTGTTAAAGCCGGTGTGGTTGCCATCGGCATCAAAGACCGAAGGCATACCGTGCCATTCGCCGGTAATGGCTTGTTGAAATTTACTGGGTTGTTTCGTACTTTGTTCAGACATAAAAAAACTTCCTGCATCATGCCGGCAATAACGCCGGACACTGTGAATTGAAAGAGTTGGCCAGAGCGGTCTGGTTGCCGGTTAGGGCATAGCCCAGCAGTTGGCCATCGGCAGTTTTAAACAGCGCCCGCACCCCATCGGCCTGATCCTGCTCGATGTGCCAGTCGCCTGCTGCGTTGGCTGGTGGGGGATTGACCACCACCGGATGCAGGGTGGTTTTCACGGCCACCGGCATCACGCCATAGCTGACCGGGCAGGGGGTGCCGGTCAAGGTACTGGCCAGGGCTTTGACCTGTGCCAATAAAGGCTGGACATAAACCCGCACCAGGCCTGCGACTTCAGCGCAATCGCCGATGGCGTAAATATCCGCGGCTGAGCTTTGCAGGTAACGGTCGACGACGATGCCTTGTTCGGTGCTAAGACCTGCGGCTTTTGCCAGGGCGATGTTGGGACGCACGCCAATGGCAGAGAGCACCAGATCAACGCTCAGACTGTCGCCAGAGACCAATTGTGCGCGAAGGCCATTGGCTGTTTGCTCAATTGCAGTGACACTGGTGTTGAAATGGCAGCGAATACCGGCTTGTTGCATGGCATTGCCAAGGCATTGGCTGGCCGCTGCCGGCAATAAGGAGCGCAGTGGGCCTTGCAGCGTATCGACCAGCTCGACCTGAAAGCCTGCCTGGCACAGATCATTGGCGTACTCGCTGCCAATCAAGCCGGCTCCCAGCACCAGAATACGTTTTTTCTGGCTGGCCTGGGTGCGAAAGCGGGCATAGTCGAGCAAGTCGTTGATGGCATGCAGGCTGTGCACCCCATCGCCTTCAAGCTTTAAACGAATGGGCGCAGCGCCGGTGGCCAGTACCAGTTTGTCGTATTGCAGGCTGGCCCCTGAGCTTAGCTGCAGCACTTTGCGCTTGGGATCCAGCGCCTGAACCTGGGTAAAAATCCGGATATCGGCCTGGTAATCCCTGGCCATCTGCTCGGCACTGTGTTGCACCAGCTCCGCAGCTGTTTTTTGTTTGGCGAAGCCGGTTGACAGTTGTGGTTTTGAATAGGCACTGCCGTCGTCGGCGGTGATCATCACAATGGGGCCGTTATAGTGGGCGGCCCGCAAGGCTTTCAGCAGGTTGTAACCGGCCAGCCCGGTTCCCAGGATCACCAGCGGAGCTTGGTCGGAAACGGCTACCGCTGGGGTAGGCTGGGGCTCATTGCTAACTGGTGCTGAGGCTGCAGGCGCAGCGGCAATGCTTTTTGCCACCATGGCAAAATCTTCCTTGCCGACCCCGCACTCCGGACAGAGCCAATCGTCGGGGATATCCTGCCAGCGGGTGCCGGGGGCGATGCCTTCATCCGGAGCGCCTTTGGCTTCGTCGTACACCCAGCCACAAACCTGACATTCCCAAACCAGAAATTCAGCCATAACCACCTCGCTTTGTTAGCGGCTGCCGTCTGGGCGGGGCAGGGTGCGGTTGCCGCCCCAGAGGGTGGCGACCATCTTGTGGGCAGTTTCTTCCCCAAACAAGCGCTCTGCCAGATTGTTGGCCGGATCGCGCTCGCAAATATTGCGACGGATTTGTTCATCACGCTGCATCAACTGTTGGCGGATCTCCAACGGGGTTTGCTCGGCTTCATCCACCCAGCGCAACCAGCGGTCCAGTCGTTGATGGGCAATGCGTTCTACCAGGTCAATCACATCAGGATCCCGGTCGGCGCAATAGCCGACAGCGGTTGGCGTCATGGCGATGCGGGTATAGAGATCGCGGCTGATAAAAGGTTTGAACCGGGCATCGGCTTGCAGCTGCAGAAACTCTTCGTTGACGTCCTCGTAATACTTGTCGGCGTAATCGATGTCCAGCAGCAAATCGGTTCTTGGAATGTAATCCATGTACAAAAACAGATCCGGGATGGTACCCAAGGCAAAACCAAAGTTCGGTACCAGATACTGTGGCCCCAGACTGATGGTGATGTGCATGTTGGTAAAGCTGGCTTCTGGCGAACCGATGTAGGAGTGGATCAGCCAGTCAATTTCCTTGCCGGAATAAGCTTTCAGGCTGCCTTCGCCGGCGGTGCTGGATAAGGTGCGGTAATCCTGAAAGACTTCACAGCAGGGGTCGAGTTGGGTGTCAAAGCGTTGATGAATGCGGGCAATCATTTTTTCCGTGATGCCCCACAGCCGTTCAAACACCGCTCGGTTGTCGACCGACGGATTTTCTTCCACCAGCTCTATTACGGACTTCAGTACTTTTCCTGTCATCTTTATTCCTTAACGGTCACAGCCATTGAAATTGAAGTTATAATGATATATTAATATAACAAAATATCAATGGCAAGCGGTGATTTGCTATTCCCTTGCGGAAAAATCACTGGTATAAGTGAACCATTGCTTTGTGCTAAACATATAACAATGTGTTTTAGTGAATCAGTCAAATAGGATGGATGCGGATGATTATCAACTTGTGGTACGTGGCAGAGTGGTCCGAAACGGTCAAAGACAAGCCGGTCAAAACCAAGGTATTGGGACAGGACTTAGTGTTGTTTCGCGATCTGACCGGCAAGGTGCAGTGCCTGGCCAATGTTTGTTTGCACCGTGGCGGCTCGCTGGCCGGTGGCTGGGTGAATGAAAAACGCGATTGCGTGGTCTGCCCTTACCATGGCTGGGAATACGACGGCAAAGGCAAGTGTCAGAAAATTCCGTCTGAAGGCAAAGACTTCACCGTGCCACCCCGTTTTCGGGTCGATGCCTACCCGGTGGAAGAGCGCTACGGCATGATTTGGGTCTTTATGGGCGATTTGCCGGAAGAAGAACGCTACCCGATCCCGGATTTGCCGCAGTATGGGGATCCGGAATGGCGTGGTCTGCCGGCCGAATACACCTGGAACGCCGAAGCGGCCAGGGTGGTGGAAAATGGCATTGATATCGCCCATGCATCTTTTGTCCATCCGGTCTTTGGCTATCCCAGCACCGCACCGGATAACTACATCGATAACGTGGAAAAACACGAGTGGTGGGGCCGTTCCACCAATGTGATGTTCCCACCGCAATTAAAAGGTGGCTTTTTAGGGTGGCGCAAGCTGATCCGAAAAGACAAGCAGGAAACCCGGGTGCATCCAGAGTGGCAATTGCCTGGCATGGTGGTTCGCATTCAAATTGACTTGCGCCCCGGCTGGCAAATTGTGATGTTCGATGCCAATACCCCGGTGGATGAACACACCACCCGCACCTTCGCCTGGCAGTTCCGCTCCTTTATGAAGTTTAAAATTTTCGACAAAGGCTCACACAAGCGGCTGGTGACCATCCTGGAAGAAGATGCCCGCATTGTGGAAGCGGCCAATCCGTATTACCTGCCGGAAACCCTGGCCAATGAAGTATCGGTCAAATCCGATAAATTCATGAGTACCTTCCGCATGGCCCGGCGTAAGCTGATTGAAGAAAAAGGCTGGCACATCGACTTGGACAAACGTGATAGCTTCAAAGGCCGTACCGTGCTGACGGTGCCATCGCCGGCCCGGCGTGAGGCGCGGGAAAATGGTCAGAAATGGGTGTTCGATGCAATGCCCACCATACCACCGGTGAAAGAGCCGCAAGCACTGAAAGCTTTTGAAAAAGAAGTGGTGGGGCTGACCACCGACTCGGCCAACTCCAATGAGTCGATTGTTGATTAAGCTGGGTGGTTTTGAACGAAAAGGCTGCTTCGGCAGCCTTTTTTAATAACGTGACTTATTCAACCAAATGCTGCCAGATGTTCGATTGAAAGGTAGCTTCATGCACCGGGCCTTCAGCGCCTCGTGGATCGAGCGGGTGACGCTGTTTGCAGCAGGGTGATAGCCGGGTGCCTTTGGCAGTCAGGGTACGCACCGCTTTGCCGTCACGGTACAGCACCGTATGGCGGATCCGCTGGCCAGGGGCGGTCAGGATAATAAAATCAGGCTCCATGTAGACATCGGTGCCTTGATCCAGTTGCCTGGCGTTGAACGTTAAAATACCGCCGCCACCCGACATGCCAATGTTCTCGTAGGCACCTTTGCCTAAGGGATCAAACACCAGCAAGCCGTCTTTCATCCGGCCGGTAAAGGTTTTGGCGCAGGCTGGCCGGCCGCGAAAGTGCACATTGGTCAGCTTGAGTTCTTCACCATCAAAGTCCAGGTACACCAGATTATCAAAAGGCGACAGGCCCGGCGTGCCGCTGCCAGCCTGGGTATCATCAGCCAGTGGCTGGCCATCCAGCTCAAACAGCTCCACGCTGTCGTGCCAGATCCCACGCATTTGCATCAGGGTATGACCCACGCTGCCTTCAGGAAATTGCATTCGATTCACTCCTTCATTGTTTGGCGTGCTGCTTAAAATTTGTGCTTGCAATCGCCGACCATATTTGTATTAATGTTATAACAATAATAAAGGAGTTTGTCATGAAAAATGTGGTGATTACGGGCAGTACCCGCGGCATCGGTCGGGGACTGGCAGCGGAATTTTTGCGACAGGGCTGCCGGGTGGTCATTTCAGGCCGCCAGCAAGACGCAGTGGATACGGCGGTAGCTGAGCTGGAAGCCAGTTTTGATAGTGCCGAGGTGATTGGCCAGGCCTGTGATGTGGCCGACGCTGGCCAGTTGCAGCAGCTGTGGAATTTTGCGGTGGCGCAGTTTGGCCGGGTGGATATCTGGATCAACAACGCCGGCATCAGCATTGCCCGCAAGCCGCTGGCTGAGCAAACACCGGCCGATTTACTGCGTATTGTGCAAACCAACCTGACGGCGGTGCTGCTGGCCAATCAGCTGTGCATCCGGGAGATGCAGGTGCAGCAGGGCGGAGGCCAGATATGGAATATGGAAGGCTTTGGCAGCAACAACGCCACTCAGCCTGGCATGGCGGCCTATGGCGCGACCAAGCGGGCGGTGACTTACCTGGTGAAATCGTTGCAAAAAGAAGTGAAGGGCACGGCCGTGCAGGTCAATGCACTCAGCCCGGGCATTGTGGTGACCGACTTGCTGCTGAATGACTACGACCAAAGCTCGGAGCAATGGCACAAAGCCCGGAAAATCTTCAATATTCTGGGCGATCGGGTGGAAACCGTCACGCCCTGGTTGGTGCAGCAAATGCTAAAAGAAGGTCGCACCGGCCGTCAGGTGGCCTGGCTGACACCGGCCAAAGCCTTTGCCCGTTTTAGCATGGCCGGCTTTCGCAAACGTGAGCTGTTGCCAGAAAGCTCGTAACCAAGCTATTTTAAGCGTTCCAGCGCAATATCCCAACGAAGCGCGTCGGTTTGCTGCCAGTGGTAACGCTGCAGCAAGCCGTCTTGCGCCAGCACAAAACGGGCATTGTCCGGCCGGTAATGACCGCCTTGCATGGCATAGGTCGAATGGGTGGAATTTTTTTCCAGCAAAAAGCTTTGTCGTCTATCCCAAAGCGGCAGCAGCCGCTGGGCATCGGCACCCAGTTCAAGATTCGGCAGCAGCAGTGGCTGCTCCTGCTGCAGCGCCAGCACCATGGCTCCGCTAAAAACGCGCAATAACGGGAAAAAATGCCAGGGGCCGTCTTGCTCGCCGCTCAGCAGGGTACTGCCGGACTGGCATTGCCAGTGGTTTTTAGCCAGCTGATAGCAGGCACTGCTGGGTTTTGCACTGCCTTGTTGCCAGCTCAGCTCTGCCAGCTGGCCCTGTTCAGCGGTTTCGCCCTGCTGCTGCCAGTGCACAGTTAGCAACATCTGATGCTGCTTGCTAAAGCGCAGACTTTGGATGATGCGATGGCCCTTGGCATCCATGCCTATCCGCCAGGGCTCTTCAATATCGGTCGGCTTACCATTGCATTGGTAGTGGTACTGGCCTTGCTGCTCCCAGTGAACCCCGGCTGAGCGGTCCGCAAATGCTTGTTGAAGCCGTGCCTGTGGCTTAGTCATCAGCGACCTCACTGCTTGGGGCTGAGGCCATCACTTCAATCAACTCAATCAGCTGGCCGCCCGTGGTGGTAGGATCCAAGTAGAGCATTTTTTTACGGCCAAAGCAGACTGGGCCGTCCGGTGTGACATAACCCGGCAAGACGCCCTGCTGCTGCAACAGCTGCTGTGCCTCAGCCAGATCGCGCACCCGCCAGGCCAGGTGATTGATGCCGCCCTCACCACTTTTCAGACCATTGAGTAAACTCAGATAGGGCTCGGCCACCGGCTGCATCAGCTCAAACTTCTGGCCGGCAATCTCAATAAATGCAAAACGCACCGGGGCATCCGCTGGCACGCCTGCAGGGCGGTTTAATTGAGCCTCGGTCAGGCCATAAAGTTGCTGCCAATCGGCAAGCGCTTGCTCCAAATCGGGCACCACAAAGCCCAGGTGTTGCAAGCCAAGCAGGCAATGCTGCAATTTTTTCGTCAAAAGGGCATCCATCAGTGCTTGTATCTCCGAAAAACTTCTATATGATATAATGATATTACAATATAACTTGAGGGGGTGCCATGCATTGTTTCATTTTAGGCTTAGGCCATATTGGCAAAGCCTTGGCTCAGGCGCTAAAAGCGCAGGGCCATCAGGTGTCGGGCAGTACCACCACACCGGATAAAGTGGCTGCGTTAAGTGCGCTGGTGGATCAGGTGCATGTGCTCAAAGGCGAAGAGCAAGATAAGCTGGCTGCGGCTGCTGCGGGTTGCGATCTTATCATTGTCACCGTGGCGCCCAATGTGCGGCAAACACGTAGCAAGGAAGAGCGCGAACAGCATTACCGTCAGGTACTGCAACTGAGCTGCGAGCATGCGGCTGCGGTATGCCCTCGGGTGATTTTTCTGTCGTCCTTTTCAGTCTATGGCGACGGCGGCGAGGGCAGTGCGCCTATCAGCGAGCAGACACCAACCGCCAATCACGACGAGCCTTCCTCCAAATACTACCAGGCGGCAGAGCGCGCTGTGCTGCAGCATGCCTCAGGCTGCGTGTTGCGATACCCGGATATGTATGGTGCGCCGGGCGATATGGATTTTCCGACCCGGGTCAAGATGGCGCTGGAATACTTTGCTGGCAAAGCCGTCTTTTCGGCCGATGCGCCCTTGTATGCAATTCATTTTGAAGATGTGGTGGCTTCGGTACTGCATGCGGTGAATAGCGATTTAACCGGTATTTTCAATGTCTGCGACAACGAAAAAGTCCCTTACAGCAATCAGCAGGTGTTCGATGCTATCTGCCGTGAACATGGCTGGCAGCCGCTGGAATTTTTAGGTCAGATTAAGGCGCCAAATCGCAAAATATCGGCCGAAAAAATCTACGCCACCGGCTACAAAGTGCAGCAGCCGGATCCGAATGCCCACTGGGTGGAGCGCTAGTATGCGAGTTGTGATTACCGGCGGGAGTAAAGGCATTGGGCGGGCACTGGCGACCGAGTTCTGGCAACGTGGTCATGAAGTGCTGGTCTGTGGCCAAAATAGCATGGAGCTGGAGGCGTTAGCCGCCTATTTTGACCATCAGCGCTTTTACATTCAGCAGTGCAATATTCGTGAGCTGTCGCAGGTCGAAGCCTTGATAGAGCATGCACACAACTGCATGGGCGGGGTTGATATCTGGGTCAACAATGCGGGCCTGGCCAAAACCACCAACAGCATTCTGAATACCAGCCAAAGCGATGTGGAGACCATGCTGCTGACCAATGTGCTTGGTACCATCCAGTGCAGTCGGGCTGCGGCGCGCGCCATGGTCAAACAGGGTCATGGCAAGCTCTTTACCATGTTAGGTGGTGGCTCCGACGGTGAGTTTTTCCCGGGCATGGGCATTTATGGCAGCACCAAACGCGCGCTGGACTACTTTACCGATGCCCTGGCCAAAGAGCTGGCCGACACCGGTGTGCTGGTGGGCAAAATCCGTCCCGGCATGATCATTACCGAAGGGGTGATCCGCGAATCCAAAGCCGACCTGGCCAATTTTCAAAAACGGCGTCATTTTGCCAATTTGGTGTGCGATGAGCCGGAAACGGTGGCGCCATTTCTGGTGGATGCCATGCTGAGTTGCCAGAGAACCGGACAAAAAATCGCCTGGTTGTCACGACGCAAGCTCTGGGCTCGCTTTATCAAAGGTCTTTTTATCAAACCCGCTGATAAATTCAGCGCTTACGGGCTTTAAGCAGGAGAACAGCATGTCGGTGAACAAAGAAACCAAAACACTGGATGAATTTTTGGCAGAAAACCCCAATGTGGATGTCACAGAGTACTGGCGTCGGTGCTGGGGGATTTTAACGGCACTGAAAGATAAAATTGCCACACGCTTCCCGCAGCTTGAGCAACACCCGTCGACTTTTGACCGGGACTACTACACCTCGCCCAATGGCGAATGGGAAGGCAGCTACAAAGCCTGGAGTGGTCCGGGCGCGGACTGGTTGGTGAACTCCTGGATTGGCAACCGTAAAGCCAGTATTTTGGACATGAACACCACCGCCTTTTTGGATCAGCAAACTGATGTGCCGCATCTGGTAATCGTGTTTGGTACCGTGCCGCATTTGTTTTGCTATTGCGATTACACCCCAAGGCGCAACCTGCTGACCGATGTGGATTACCTGGATAAATACTTCAACGACGAGGTCAACGACTGGTACCTGAAGCTGCGCAGCCATCCGAATTTTCATTGGTCGGTGAGCCATGGGCCTTACATGCGGGCGCTGAACAATCCGGCGACCCAAAGCCTGATGGGCGAACTATCGCATGCCAACATCGATATCTTTGAAAAATACCTGCATGAAAAAGTCGACCGTTGGTTGGGTTGGCTGGATGCGGCAACGCCGGTTCCGGTAGCGGAGCGTCCTTTGTTGCAGCAGCACGATCATGTGATCCGGGAAATGAGCTATCGGCGCGATCCGATGAATAAACTGGCGGTTCAGGTGTTTGGTGCCGAAGAAGTCGAGCGGATGATTGAGCTGCGGATGGGCCAGCAGCAGATCCTGCAAAGCAAAACCGCTTAACAGCCTCTAAAGGAGCCGGTGGATGAAAAAAATCATTGCGAGTGTGTTGTTGCTGCTGTGCTTGCTGATTGCCGGCGTGCTGGCCTGGATGTCGGTGCCCTTTGCCTACCAAAAGGAGCTGACGGCAGCGGCACTGCACAGCGACAGCGAGGTGCAGGTGCAAACCTCACCCTGGCTTAGCTTTACACCGGCTAAGGGCCCCATCAGCGACGGCATCGTGTTCTACCCGGGCGGGAAAACCGCCCCGGCAACCTTCGCCCCTGTGATGCGGCAGTTGGCAGCAGAGGGCCATCTGGTGGTGATCGTGCCGATGCCTTTTAACACAGCTTTTTTGGGCATCGATAAAGCCAATGCGGTGATGGCGGCATACCCCGACATCGAGCGCTGGCACCTGATTGGTCATTCACTGGGTGGCGTGGCTGCGGCTGAGTACGCCAAAAAGCAGCCCGAGCGGCTGGCCTCGCTGATTTTCTGGGCCTCTTATCCGGCCAGTGATTTGCAGGCGTTCAGCCTGCCAACCTTATCGGTTGCTGGCACACTGGACAGCCAGACCACGCCAGAAAAAATAGCCGCCAATGCCGAAAAGTTTCCGGCCAGGACCCAATTTATCGAAATGCCGGCGGCAAATCACTGGCAATACGGCTATTTTGCCGACAGCCGCAATACTGAAGCCAATTTGCGCTCGCGGCAAAGCCAAATCGACGAATTGCTGGCGCATAGCCTGGCATTTATTCGCCTGCAGGCACCGGGTGCCGCTGGGCAGCAGAATGAGGACAACGACAATGACGCTTGATTATTATGGTTACCGGAAAAAGTTTGCGCTGCTGGTGCCTTCCACCAACACTGCAGTGGAGCTGGAATACAACAAAATGCGGCCGGAAGGGGTTGTGCTGGCAACCCGCGGTTGCGTGATCCCGCCTTTTAAAGTCACCAACGAAGACGAATTTGTTGCCATGGTGCAAGCCATTGGCGCCGCTACCGAACAGGGGCTGCGCGATGCACTGACCTGCCGGCCGGATCATGTGATCTTTGGCTACTCGGCTGAAACCTTCTGGGATGGCAAACAGCGCTCGGATCGGGAGTTTGCCCGCTACAACGCCATCGCCCAGGAAGTCGGTGGCTGCAACGTCACTTTCGGTGCTCAGGCCATTATGGATGCGCTGAAATGCTACCCCGGTGTGAAAAAAATCGGCGTGATCTCGCCCTACATGCCGGTAGGTGACAAGCAGGTGGTGACCTTTATGCAAGACATTGGCTACGAGGTGGTGCGCATTGCTGGTCATTGCTCGCCGGGGCCGGTGGAAATTGCCCACGAGCCGTTTAGCAAAACCCGCCAACTGGTGAAGTCGGTGGATGGCGACGATGTCGATTTGATTTTGCAAGCCGGTACCAATCTCTACTTTACCGAGCTGGCCGCGCAACTGGAACAAGAGCTGGGCAAGCCGGTGCTGGCCATCAATGCACTGACCTTCTGGCATGCGCTGCGCAGCAACGGCATTCAGGACCGCATTCAGGGCTTTGGCTCTTTGCTGGCCGAGCACATTGCCATTCCGGAGTAAGGCGGCATGACCCCTTTGAATTTACGCCAGTTGCTGGCGGGTAACGGCTTGCTGGCGTTGCCCGGTGTCTACGATGGTTTAAGTGCCCGTTTGGTGGAGCAAGCCGGTTTTCAGGCTGCTTTTGTGTCCGGTGCCGGCGTCTCTTTTAGCCGGCTTGGCCAGCCGGATCTCGGTTTGGTGAGCCTGACCGAGCTGGCCGATTGTGTCCGTCAGCTGCGCGAAGCGGTTCAGATCCCCTTGCTGGTGGATATGGACACCGGCTTTGGCAATGCGCTCAATACTCAGCGCAGTGTGCGCTTGCTGGAGCAGGCCGGTGCTGCTGGCCTGCAAATTGAAGATCAGCAGATGCCCAAACGCTGTGGTCATTTAAAAGGCAAGCAGGTGATCGCCACAGCCGAGATGGTTGGCAAACTCAATGCTGCGCTTGATGCCCGCCAGAGTGACGATACCCTGATTGTGGCCCGCACCGATGCTTTGGGGGTGAACGGCTTTGACGATGCGCTGGAGCGCGCCGAACGTTATCTGGCAACCGGGGTGGATGCGCTCTTTATTGAAGCGCCGCAAACACTGGCGCAAATGCAGCAAATAAGCCAGCAATTTGCCGGTCGTATTCCGCTGGTGCACAACCTGGTGGAAGGCGGGCGCAGCCCGGTGCATAGCAATGCCGAGCTGGCTGAGCTTGGCTACCGCCTGGCGTTGTACCCGGTCTCTTTATTGCACCGCTTTATTCCGCATGCGCAGCAGTTGCTGCAGCATCTGGCTAGCGCAGGGGAAACCCGCAGCCTGGCTGCATCCATGACCGATTTGTATGGCATCAACCAATTGCTGGGCACCGATCATTTGATGGCAACCAGCGCCAAGTACGCCGAGGAGGACGCCTGAATGGGACTGAGCCTGTATCAAAAAATTTACCAGCGTCATCGGGTTGCGGCACTCAATGCCGGCACCGATCTGCTGTACATCGACCGGCACTTTATTCATGAAGTGACTTCACCGCAAGCCTTTGCCGGTTTAACCCAGGCGCAGCGTGCGGTGCGCCGGCCGGATCTGACTTTTGCGGCGATGGACCACAATGTCTCAACGCAAAAGCGCACCTTGGATGCTGCCGGTGAAACCTCGCGCATTCAGCTCGAAGCATTGGCCAAAAACTGCGCCGAGCATCGTATTCCTATTTTGGATCTGACGCACCCGGATCAGGGCATTGTGCATGTGATAGGGCCTGAGCTGGGGTTAACCCTGCCGGGCATGACCATCGTCTGTGGCGATTCGCACACCTCCACCCATGGTGCTTTTGGCGCTCTGGCTTTTGGCATTGGTACCTCGGAAGTGGAGCATGTGTTGGCCACCCAAACCCTACCGCAGCAACCGGCCAAAAGCCTGCAAATCCGGGTTGACGGTACCTTGCCGGCTCAGGTCAGTGCTAAAGATCTGGCCCTGACCATCATCGGTCAACTGGGCACCGCCGGCGGCACGGGTTATGTGGTGGAATTTTGCGGCAGCGCCATCCGGGCATTGAGTATGGAAGGGCGGATGACGCTCTGCAACATGAGCATTGAACTGGGCGCCAAAGCCGGGCTGATTGCGCCGGATGAGGTGACCTTTGCCTACCTGCAGGATAAACCCCATGCACCCAAAGGGGCCGAGTGGCAGCAGGCGCTTGCTGACTGGCAAAGCCTGTTCTCGGATGAAGATGCGGTGTTTGATCTGCAAATTTCAATGGATGCCAGTCAGGTGCGGCCGCATCTGACCTGGGGGACCACGCCGGAGCAGGTGATGCCGATTGATGCATCGGTACCAGCCCCCGACAGCTTTAGTGAGCGCAGCAAGCAAGAGGCGGCGCTGCGTGCGCAGCACTACATGGGGCTGCAGCCGGGCCAACCCTTGCTTGGGCTGCCGGTGGATGTGGTCTTTATTGGCTCTTGCACCAACAGCCGGATTGAAGATTTACGCGCCGCCGCTGCCATGATCAAAGCCCGCAAAGTTGCCGCCGGGGTGCGGGCTTTGGTGGTGCCGGGATCGGGCCGGGTCAAGCGCCAGGCCGAAGCCGAAGGGCTGGCCGCACAGTTTTTAGCGGCAGGCTTTGAGTGGCGCGAACCGGGCTGCTCGATGTGCCTCGGCATGAACGACGACCGTCTGGAAGCCGGCCAGCGCTGCGCTGCCACCAGCAACCGCAACTTTGAAGGGCGGCAAGGGCGGGGCGGACGCACCCATCTGGTCAGCCCGGCCATGGCCGCTGCCGCTGCGATAGCCGGCCACTTTGTAGACATCAGCCAGGAGAATTGGGCATGAGCAATCTGTTCGCCAGCGGGTACATCTGCCCGCTGGATAAAAACAATGTCGATACCGATCAAATCATTCCGAAGCAGTTTCTAAGCTCGATTGAACGCTTCGGTTTTGAAGATGCGCTGTTTTACGACTGGCGCTACCTGGCCGATGGCAGCCCCAATCCGGACTTTGTGTTGAATCAGCCGAAGTACCAGGGCGCCAATATTTTGCTCAGTCGGCGCAATTTTGGCTGTGGTTCCAGCCGCGAGCATGCCCCCTGGGCACTGCAGCAATATGGCTTTGGCGTCATTATTGCCGAGAGTTTTGCCGATATCTTTGCCAGCAACTGCCTGAACAATGGCATTTTGCTGATCCGCTTGCCGGCTGACACCCTGAACTGTCTGTTTGTGCAGGCAGAGCAGCGTTCGGCCATCTGGATCATTGATTTGGAGCAGCAGCGGCTGTTCAGCGACGATGGTCAGAGCATGTCGTTCGACATTGATGCCGATGCGCGCGAGCGCTTGCTGAATCGACTGGATTTTATTTGCTGCTCTGAGCAGCTCAGCGATCGCATCAGCCACTTCGAACAGCATCGCAGTGCTCAGCAGCCCTGGCTTCAGGGCTGCTGAATCTTCCGCCGTCCCGGCAACCGCTCGCCCAGCACCAGCAGGGCGGGCGTCAAAAACAAGGTCAGCAAGGTTGCAAAGGTCAGGCCGCCGGCAATGGCGCTGGACAGTTGGGTCCACCATTGGGTCGAGGGCGCGCCAAAGCCAAGGCTCGGCTCCAGTAAGTTGACATTTACCGCCAGCACCATTGGCATCAAACCAAGTACCGTGGTCAGTGAGGTCAACAGCACCGGCCGAAGCCGCAGACAGCCGGTTTCAAGCGCTGCCTCCATCGCATTCAGACCTTCTGCCCGCATGCTGTTGTAGGTATCAATCAAGACGATGTTGTTGTTGACCACGATGCCGGCCAGCCCAATGATGCCCATGCCTACCATCACAATGCCAAAGGACTGGCCATTGACCAGCAGCCCCAGCAGCACACCAGCGGTGGAAAATACGATGGCGGACAGCACCAGCAGGGTCTGATACCAGCTGTTGAACTGCAGCAGCAGGATCATCATCATTAAAAACACCGCACTGATAAAGGCATTTTGCAAAAAGGCCGCCGCTTCCTGCTGATCCGCATCTTCACCTGTGGTGCGAAGCAGCACGCCATCAGGCAGGGTCCAGTCACCACTGCCTAGTGCTTCCAGCCGCTCACTGACCTGATAGCCGGCGGCCAGGTCGGCTTTAATGGTGATGGCTCTGTTGCCATCAATGCGCTTGATGATGCTGGTTTTGGCGGCCGGTACCAGCTGGACAAAATGGCTCAGGGGCACCTGACCGGCCGGGGTGTATAAGCTTAACCGGGTCAGTTGCGTCAGCGAGCGCCAGGACTCCGGTACCCGTACCCGGATATCGACTTCATCGCTGGCAAATTCCGGCCGGTATTTGGCCAGCAGCAGGCCGTTGCTGATCAATTGCACCGCATTGCCCACCGATTGCACATCGCTGCCAAAACGGGCGGCCATGGCTCTGTCGACTTCAACCCGCCACTCAATGCCGGGCAGGCTGCGATCATCTTCGATGTCGATAAATCCACCCAGCTGCTGCATGCGCTGCACCAGTTGATCCACCGTGGTATCCAAAAGAGCACTGTCTTGCGCACTTAATTGCAGCTCTATCGGTTTGCCGGCGGCAGGGCCTGCTTGTTGCTGACGAAATTCCAGTACAATTCCCGGAATATCCGCAGTTAATTGCCGCATATCCTGCAAAATGCGCGCAGCAGGCCGGCGCTGGTACCAATCGGTGAACTGAAACTGCAAGGTGCCAATCACATCGGCACCGAGCTCGCCACCGGCCGAGACCATGGAGCGGGCATAAATGGCCTGCACTTCCGTCAGTCCCTGTAAGCGCTGCTCGACCTGTTGCAGCAAAGCGTCTTTTTCCTGCACCGACAAATCGCCTCTGGCTCTTAGCCAGACCTGGGCGGACTCAGGCTCCACGGCCGGGAAAAACTCCACGCCATGGTGCCACTGGCTGTAGGCCAGATAAATCAAGGCAATAAAGCCAAGCATGCCAGCCAGAGTGCCGGCCGGGCGCTGCAACAGCCAGCCCAGCAGGCGGCGATAGGCCGCTGTTGCCCGGTTGGGTCGCTCTGCGGGCGCAGGTATGGCTCCGGCTGCAGCCTTAGTACTAACCGAGCCCATCACCGGCAGAAAAATAAGCGCCATCGCAAGGGATGCCAGCAGACAAAGGATCACGGTGGCGGGCAGGTACTTCATAAATTGCCCGACCATGCCCGGCCAGAACAGCAGCGGTACAAAAACCGCCAGGGTGGTGGCGGTCGAAGCGATGATCGGCCAGGACATCCGATGGGCGGCATTGAGCCAGGCGGTGCGTACCGGCTGGCCTTGTTGCTGATTTCTATCTGCCAGCTCACTGACCACCACAGCGCCATCGACCAGCATGCCGGCCACCAGGATCAGGGCAAACAGCACAATAATGTTCAGAGTAAAGCCCAGTACCCAAATTGACAGAATGCCAACAAAAAAAGCTCCGGGAATGGTAATACCGACCAAAATGGCTGAGCGGGCACCCATGGTCAGCATCAGTAACAGCAGCACCAGCACCACAGCGGTCAGCACATTATTCAATAGATCGCTCAGCATCAGTTTGACCTGGCGGGACTGATCCATGATGTAATGCACCTGCATCTGAGGTGGAAAGCTGTCGGCAAAAGCATCAATGACGGCCTTGGTCTGCTCGATGGTGGTGATGATGTTGGCACCGCTGCGCTTTTTAATCTCCAGCACCACAGCAGGCTGGCCATTGATGCGGGCAAAGCCGGTTGGATCTTTAAAGCTGTGCTGAATGGTGGCGACATCGGCAAAGGTCACTACGTTGGCCCCTACGGCTTTGATTGGCATCGATAGCACATCCTGCAGGTTTTCAATCACCCCGGGGACTTTCAGCGCCATCCGTCCTGCGCCGGTATCCAGGCTGCCGGCAGCCACCAGCCGGTTGTTGGCCGACACCAGATTAAACAGCTGCTGGTAATCCAGCTGATAGGCTTCCAGCACCTGGGGGTTGACGATGATTTCCAGCAAATCTTCCCGATCGCCGCCAATATCAACTTCCAGTACTTCGGGGATGCTTTCAATTTGCTCTTTGAGCTGACGGGCCAGTGCCACCAGCTGCATCTCGGAGACCGGGCCGGATAAACCGACGGTGAGTACCGGAAAAAGCCCGACATTGATTTCATTCACCGTCGGCTCTTTGGCCTCCGACGGCAGCTTGGGCCGGGCTGCATCCACCCGGACCCGCACTTCCTGCAAGGCCCGCTCCGGATTAAAACCGGCATCAAACTCCAGCATCACAGAAGCATGGCCTTCGCTGGCGGTCGAGGTCATTTTCTTGATGCCTTCCAACGAGCGAAGTTCATGCTCCATCGGTCGAACCAACAAACGTTCAGCGTCTTCCGGGCTGATGCCATCGAGCGACATCGAGACATAAATCAGCGGAATGGCGACATCCGGGTTCGATTCTTTCGGGATGCTCTGATAAGCATAAAAGCCGGAAACAAACAAAAACAGCAGCAACATCAGACTGGCCCGGCTGCGATCCATGGCACTGGCAATCAGTTGTCTCATGGCTGCATCCTTTGCACTTGCACGGTATCGCCGGGGCGGACAAAGCCGGCACCGGTCTGGATCAGCTCGACCTGCTCCGGCAAACCGGTGACCCAGACCGCTTCCGGGGTTGCCTGCAGCAATTGCACCGGGTAACGCACCACCTGTTGTTGCTCAACCACACTGACGGCCAAACGACCCTCGTCGTTCAGTTGCAGCAGGGCAGGCGACAAACGATGCGCTAGCGTTGCGGCCAGCTCGATGTGGACGGTGGCACTGGCGCCGGCCACCGGCCAGCCATTGGGGTTGTCGGCCCAGACTTCCAGTAAAAAGCTGCGGGTGGCTTCATCGGCGAAAGGACTGACAAAGTGCACTTCGCCCTGCAAAGCCCGGCCATCAAGCAACACCAGTCGTGCCTGTTGCCCGGCTTGCACCTGCAGCACCTGCTGTTGTGGGATCTGAGCCTGCATCCGAAGGCGGTCGGTTTGCACCAGCTCGAACAAGCCGGTGCCGGCCTGCACAAAGTCTCCGAGCTCCACCATGCGGCGGCTGATCTGGCCGGCAAAAGGCGCCAGCGGCTGGGTTAAAGCCAGTTGGCGGGCCGCATGGCTGTGATCCGCTTTGGCAGAAGCCAGTTCGCTTTCAAGGCGGATCAGCTCGGTTTCGGATAAAAACTGCGATGCCCCAAGTTGCCTGGCGCTGGCAAGCTCGGCTTCACGCAAGCGCAGCAAAGCCTTGGTTTGTTGCAGCCGCTCGCTGCGGCCATCGTCTGAAATGCTTAGCAAGGGCGCACCCGCGTCCACCCGATGCCCCAGATCCACCTGCAGCGCCTCGACAGAGCCCTGCAGTTGCGCTTGAATATGCACCTGTTTAAAAGGGCGCAACTGGCCTTGCAACACCAGCTCAGGCTGCATCGCAGCAGCTTGGCTCAGCCTGGTTTCCACCTGAGGCAGAAATGGCACTGCTTCATGCTGAAAGGACGCGACCGTCTCTTTGGCATTTCTAAGCTCACCACTGGCAAACCAGCCGAGCAGCACCAGTAAAAAAATGGCCAGGACGCCATAACGGCCCACCGCAAGCTTTTGTTTCATCATCACACCTATCCACACCGGGTTACCAGCTAGTAGGGCAGGATTGGCGGGATGGATCAATCTGAGATTGTGCTTTTACTGCTTTAAATCAATTTTTTAGTGGTTTGAGTTTTTGGTAATCTGTGGTTGATAGATGCTTGGAACACAATAAGCTATGGCATACTGTGAACAAAGCAAAACGACGCTAAACAGAACAGGGAGCTTATGGCAGATCAGGATTGGCCTACAGGTTTTATGGTGCTACAGGGCAACCGGCTGGAGCAATTGCGTGATGTGATGCTGCAGTGGTGTCAGCGCTATCCGTTAGCGCCGCTGGAAACCGAAACCTTTCTGGTACAAAGCAATGGGATTGCCCAGTGGCTGAAGCTGGCGCTGGCCGCGCCAAAAGCTCAGGGCGGTCTTGGCATTGCAGCCGGGATTTGTACCGAGTTGCCGGGCCGGTTTTTATGGCAGGCATACCGTGCTGTGCTGCCGGCCTTACCGGCCGAGTCGCCTTACAACAAAGATGCACTTGGCTGGCGCTTGTACCGCCTGCTTCAGCAGTTGCCTGAGTTGTCGGAACTTGCACCCTTGCATGGTTTTTTGGCCAAAGATCCCACCGATGCAAGGCGTTGCTATCAGCTAGCGTTTCAGCTGGCCGATTTATTTGACCAGTATCAGGTGTACCGGGCCGATTGGCTGCAACAATGGCAGCAAGGCAACGACAGCATCGATGGCCATCCGCTGCCGGCTCATCAGCTGTGGCAGCCCTGGCTGTGGCGTCAGTTGCAGCAGGAGATCCAAAGCCAGCAGCCCACAGCTTTAAGCCGTGCCGATGTGCATCAGCAATTTTTAACCGCCTGCCAGCAATTACAGGCCCGACCGGCCGGCTTGCCGCGGCGGGTGGTGGTATTTGGCATTTCCTCATTGCCGCGCCAAACGCTGGATGCCCTGCACGCCTTGTCGCCTTTTTGCCAGGTGCTGCTCTTTGTCAGCAATCCCTGCCAGCAGTATTGGGGCGATTTGATTGATGGCCGCGATTTATTGCGCCAGGAATACCGCCGGGCCAGGCGACCAGATCAACACCCGCTGGCTCAGTTATCGGCAGAGCAGCTGCACCTGGCCGGGAACCCCTTACTGGCAGCGCTTGGCAAGCAAGGGCGGGATTACCTGCATTTGTTGGATGAGCTGGATGACAGCGGCCGTTATCAGCAGTATTTTGCCGGTCGCATTGATTTGTTTGAATCGCCAGGCGAAGACAGCTTATTGCAGCAGCTGCAGCAGGATATTCTTGAGCTGCGATCGGCCGAAGAGCGCGCTAACATGAAAACGCAGGTGCCAGTCAGTGATCGCAGTCTGCAGTTTATGCGCTGTCATAGCCCGTTGCGGGAGCTGGAAGTCCTGCACGACCAACTGCTGCATGAGCTCAGTCAGGCCAGTGAGCAGGGCCAGTCGCTTACGCCACGCGATATTCTGGTGATGGTGCCGGATATCAACCAATATGCCCCCTACATTGCGGCCACTTTTGGGCGGTTCCGGCCGGAAGACCCACGGTATTTACCGTACTTTGTTGCCGATCAGGGACTGCGTCACCGCAATAGCCTGTTGCTGGCTTTTGAAACCCTGCTTCGTTTGCCGGATAACCGCTTTACCGTCAGCGCCATGCTGGACTTGCTGGATACCTCTGCGCTGCAACAGCGCTTTGGTCTGGATGAAGCCGGCGTTGCCCGCTTAAAGCCCTGGATTGAAGGGGCTAATATTCGCTGGGGATTAAGCGGCCAGCAACGGGCAGCCTTTGGCTTGCCCGAACAACTGGAGCAAAACAGCTGGTGGTTTGGCTTAAAGCGGATGCTGCTGGGCTATGTGGTGGGCGAGGGCGAAGCCTGGCAGGACATCGAGCCTTATGATGAAGTGGCAGGGTTGGATGCCGCTCTGGTTGGGCCTTTGGCCGAGCTGGTGCATGCGCTGGAACACAGTTGGCAGCAGTTGCAGCAGCCCCATAACGCCGCGGACTGGCAACAGTTGCTCTTGATGTTGCTGGAGCAATTTTTTGTGCCGCAAAGCCCGGCCGATCAGCAGGCCGATGCCCGTATTCGCCAGCAACTAAGCCGCTTTTTGCAGCACCTGGCCGACAGCGGGCTGGCTGAGCAGCCGCTGGCGTTGGAGGTGGTGCGCGATGCGCTGTTAAGTGAGCTGGATCAGCCCAGTCTGCAGCAGCGCTTTTTGGCCGGAGCGGTGAACTTTGCCACCCTGATGCCGATGCGGGCCATTCCTTTTGGTCAGATCTGGCTGCTGGGCATGAACGATGGCGATTATCCGCGCCCGGTCCGGCGCAATGACTTTGATCTGATGCAAGCCGGTTATCGCCCGGGGGATCGTTCGCGCCGGGATGATGATCATTACCTGTTTTTAGAAGCACTGCAGGCGGCCCGCCACAAACTGGTGCTGAGCTGGGTGGGCTTTAGTATCCGTGATAACAGCGAAAAACCGCCTTCAGTACTGGTTGGGCAATTGCGGGACTATCTGGAAACAGCTTATCCAGAGCAAAAGCTGTTGCAGCAGCTGACGGTGGATCATCCCCTGCAGCCCTTTAGCCGCCGTTACTTTGAGCCGACGCGGGACCCGCGCTTGTTCAGCTATGCCGAAGACTGGCGCGCCGCTTTGGAGCCAGGCATGGCTCAGGCAGAGGATACAGCGCCGCCTGGTTTTCCACTGGAAGCCACGCACATTCGTCTGAGCGATTTGGCCAGTTTTTTACGGCATCCGGCCCGCGTGCTGTATCAAAAGCGGCTCGGAATTTACACTGGCTTTGAAGCGGACAGCGAGCGTGACGATGAGCTTTTTGCTGCCGGTGGCCTGGATGGCTGGGTGCTGGATCAGGCGTTGATCGCCCGGCTGGAGCAGGGTCTAAGTGCTGGCAGTACGTCCCAAGGCCAACCACTGACTACCGAGCAGCTGCTGCAGCAGGAAACAACCCGCTTGCAGCGGGCCGGCGCTTTACCGATGGCTGGCTTTGGTGACTTATTGATGCAGCAAAAAAATCAACAGCTGGCGCCGTTGCTGCAGCAGTGGCAACAGCTGCAACTGCAATCGGTACCTTATGGCGACACCCTGTACTGGCAGCAGATGCTGGATGAAACGCTGCCGGTGGTGTTTGAAGACAGCCTGAGCGATATTCGTCAGCATCAGGATGGCCGTTTGCTGCGCTTAATGGTGCAGCCCAGCCGGTTGTTTGATGCGAAGCAGCAACTGAAAAGCTACCATCTGTGTCGTTTTTGGCCGGCACATCTGCTGGCACAGCAGGCCGGTGCGGTTGAAACCCTGTTGATTGGGCCGGATGCGATTTTTCGCTTGCCGCCGCTTGATCAAGCGCAGGCTTTGCAACTGTTTAATCAGTTGTTGGATGCTTACCTGCAAGCGCTGCAACGTCCTTTGCCGCTGGCCTGTAAAACCATGCTGGCCTTTTTCGGCGGCGATGAAAAAGCCGCCATCCAGAGTTACGAAGGCAGCGACTTTCAGGGCGATTACGCCATCACTGCTGAGGTGCGCGATTATCCGTTGTTGCAACGTTACTGGCCTGATTTTGAGCAACTTAGCACCGATGCTGACTTTGCAGCCCTTGGCGAGGCACTGTATGCACCACTGTTGCAGCAGCTGGCGTTAGGAGGAAGCCAATGATGAAGGCACAGGATTTGGATTTACTGCGTTTTCCGCTTTATGGCAGTCGCCTGATTGAAGCCAGTGCCGGCACCGGCAAGACCTTTTCGCTGGCCTTGCTCTATGTGCGGCTGGTGCTGGGCCATGGGGATGCGCATAGCTCTGAGCATAGCTATGAGCCTAGTTCTGAACATAGTTCTGAGCAAAACTCAGAAACATCAGCCTACAGCCGGCCGCTCACGCCACGTGATATCCTGGTGCTGACCTTTACCGAAGCGGCGACAGAGGAACTCCGAAGCCGGGTGCGGCAACGCCTGGTGGAAGCGGCCCGCCTGTTTCGTCAGTCCCCGTCTGCGCTGCGTCAACAGCCCCCGGCGGCGGATCCGTTGTGGCAGTTGGTACTGAGTTACCCGGATCAGGATTGGCCAGCTTGTGCTTTGCGCTTAAAGCGGGCGGCGGAAGCCATGGATGAAGCCATGATTGCCACCATTCATGGTTGGTGCCATAAAATGCTGGCGGAGCATGCCTTTGATAGCCGCGGCTTGTTTCAACGAGAGCTGTTAACCGATCAGACGGAATTGCTGGATACGCTGGTTAAAGACTACTGGCGCCAGCACTTTTACCCCTTGTCGGCCGATGGTGCTGCCGTGGTGCAGCAGTGTTATCTGAACCCGGATCGGTTGCGTAAAGCCTTGCTCTCCCTGTTAAGCCAGGCCGAGCCTGTGCTGCTGTTTGCCGGTGCTCCTCTTAAGCTTGAGCAGGACGCTGAGTTGCAGGCATTGCTAACTGAAGCCATCGCTGCCAGGCAACAGCAGCAAGCGCAGCAGGCCGCCTTTGCCACTTTGGAGCAGTCAGTACAAAAGTTATGGGCTGAGCATTGGCCGGAACTTGAGCAGCAGCTGCTGGCATTGCAAAGTCGCTTTAATGCCACCCGGCATTATTCCAATACCACAGACAAGTTTCAGCGCATGTTAAGCGAGCTGGAGCAGTGGAGCCTGGGGCAGCGCGCCTTCGATAAGAAAATGGCCAATTTTGCCACCGGGCGTTTTGTCTGGAAAAAAGATCAGGCACCGGAATCCGAGCCGGATCACCCGGCTTTTGTCGCTATGGCCGCTTTGGCCGACTTGCTGGAGCAGCAGGCAGAAGCTGACGATGCGAGTCAGATCTGCCTGAAAGAGGGTATTTTAAGCCATGCCCTTTACTGGTGCCGGCGTGAGCTGAAGCGACGACTGAACCGCCAGGCACAGCTGGGATTTAACGACTTGCTGACCGAACTGCATCAGGCACTGGATCCGGAGCTGGCCGGAGAGCACGCCAGCCAGCTGGCGGCCGCTATCCGGGCAGCGTATCCGGTGGCACTGATTGACGAGTTTCAGGATACCGATCCGGTGCAATACGGTATTTTCAACCGCATTTACCGCATTGCCGACAACGATACCCGTACGGCCGTGGTGCTGATTGGCGATCCCAAGCAAGCCATTTACAGCTTTCGCGGTGCCGATATTCATACCTACTTGCAGGCGCGGCAGGATACCGCCGGCCGCCATTACAGTTTAAGCCGTAACTTTCGCTCTACCCAGGCGGTGGTCGATGCCTGCAATCAGCTGTTTATGCAGGCTGAAACGCATCCGCGAGCTGCCTTTCGCTTTAAAAGCGAGCATGGTGCTGATAATCCGCTGCCCTTTACGGCGGTCAGTGCCAGTGGTCGCAACGAGCAACTGCTGCTGGATGGCAAGCCGTTGCCGGCGCTGCACATTCAGCATCTGGCCGGTGACGAGCCCTGGCGCATCGGTGCTTACCGCGAGTACAGTGCCTGGCAGTGTGCCAGCCGGATTGCCTTTTTGCTCAATGCCGCCAGTGCCGGGCGCTGCCGCTTTGAGGGTGAGCAAATCCGGCCGCTGGCAGCAGAAGACATTGCGGTGCTGGTGCGCAGCCAGCAAGAGGCGCAGTTGATCAAGGCTGAACTGACCAAACTGCAGGTACCAGCGGTGTATCTGTCCGATCGTGGCTCGGTGTTTGCCACGGCCGAAGCAGCGGATGTGCTGCTCTGGCTGCGGGCTTGCGCCAGTCCGATGGATTTAAGTCTGGTGAAAGCTGCGCTGGCCACGCCCAGCCTTGGACTCTCGTTGCAGCAACTGATGGCCTGGCAGCAGGATGAGCTGGCGCTGGAAGCCCAGGTTCAGTGTTTTTTGCGCTTGCAAGCCTGTTGGCGCAGCCAGGGTGTGCTTGCGATGCTGCGTCAATTGCTCGATCAGTATCAGCTGCCGGCCCGTTTACTGCGTCAGCAACAGGGCGAGCGGCAACTGACCAACCTGCTGCACCTGGCCGACTGGCTGCAGCAACAGGCGGTGCAGCTGGAGGGCGAGCAGGCATTGATCCGCCACTTGGCCGAGCATCTGGCTGAGCCGGGCGAAGAGCAGGTGATCCGGTTGGAAAGTGATGCTGCCCTGGTCAAAATCATCACTATTCATAAATCCAAAGGCCTGGAGTACCCGCTGGTGTTTTTGCCCTTTGTGGTCGGTTGGCGGCCCATCGATGGCAAGGTACGGCAGGTCCCTTACCGGGATGCGGGCTATAGCGGCACCGAAGTGGCCGGCAAAGAGGCCTTTCCTGCTGCCTGGCAACAAGCCGATGATGAGCGGCTAAGCGAGGATATGCGGCTGTTGTATGTTGCTCTGACCCGGGCACGGCATGGCCTCTGGCTTGGCACCGCGGCTGTTTGTCTGCAGGGCAAAAAAATGCAAAACCATCAGGGCGCTTTTGGCTATTTGTTCAACGGGGATACGCCTTACCAGCAACCAGCCGAGTTGCAGCAGCAGTTGCAGGATCTCCCTAGGGAGGGCGTCCTGCTGCAGCTGGAGCCAGAGGTTGACACCGAGCCTTATCAGCCTACAGAGGCGCTGCCACTGCTGGAGCCGGCCGCTTGCCCACAGCTACCACCTTATCAGCGCTGGTGGATAGCCAGTTACTCGGCCATTCGTTTTCAGGCTCATGCCCATGAGCACCATACGCAGGCAAGCCGCGCGGCAGCAACCGATGTAAGCGAGCCTGACGATGCCAAAGCGGCGCTGCAAGCTGAGTTGTATGCGGCAGACAGCTCCGAAAGTGCTGTTAATACAGCGGGTATCGTGAGTACAGCGAGCACCCTGCGGCCACCGGTTGCGACTGCTGCATCACAGCTGATGCACCAGCTGCCCAAAGGAGCGGCCTTTGGTACCTTTATCCACGCTTTACTGGAATGGGCAGCTGCGCATCGTTATCTGGATAGCGAGGGCCGCTGCTGGTCTGGTTTTGCTGCCGCGGTGCAGGATGCACCGGGGCGGCTGGCGGAGCTGCAAAGCCGTTGCCAGGCTCTGGGGCTGGCAGAGGCTGCTGAGGCTCTGAGTGACTGGCTCGGGCAGTTTTTGCAGCAGTCAGTGCCAGTGGAGGCGGGCGAGATGGCGCTGCAACTGATGGCATTAACCCCAGCGCAGATAGCGGTGGAGCTGGAATTTTTATTGCCCAGTGAACAGGTCAGCAGTTGTCAGCTGGATCGGCTGATCCAGCACTTTGTGCTGCCAGGGGAGGCGCGGCCACAGGCCGAGCCGGAGCAACTAAACGGTATGGTGAAAGGCTTTATCGATATGGTGGTTGAGCATCAGGGCCGCTACTTTGTGCTGGACTGGAAAACCAACAGCCTGGGGGATGAGGATAGCAGTTACCACCAAGAGGCGATGCAGCAGGCGATGCTAAACCATCGCTACGATATGCAGTTGGTGCTGTACGTCCTTGCGCTGCATCGTTTATTGCAAAGCCGCTTGGCGGATTACGATTACGATCGCCATATCGGCGGCGCCTGGTACTGGTTTGTGCGTGGTGCTGCCGAGCCCAACCAGCACGGACTATGGCAGTATCGGCCAGAGCGGGCATTGATAGAGCAGCTGGATGCACTGTTTCAGGGGGAAACCATGACTGATGCCCTGTGGCAGCAGAGCGATGCGGTGACGGAGGGCTTTGCATGACAACACAGAGCATGACAGCACCGAACATGACAGCACAGGGCGAAACTTCAAATGGGGCTAGGTTATTGCAGCAAGCGCAAGCCTGGAGTCAGGCCGGGATTATCCGTAAGCTTGATTGGATGCTGGCCCAGTTTTTTTACCGGCAATTGCCAGAGCTGACCGAATTGGAGCTGCTGGCCATTTTGCTGTGCAGTGAGGCCAATGGTCGCGGCCATGTTTGTCTGGATATCGCTGCTACTCTGGCGCAAGGCACTAATCAGGCGCAGGGCTCTATCCAAGCCCTGCCCGGGCGCAGTGAGCTCTGGCAGCAGGCCGATGCCGGCTTAAAACAGTACCTGAGCGCTTACCGGTTGCAGGATTGGCTACAGCTGCTGCAAGGCTCCAGCCTGGTAAGCTGCCAGTTGCACGATCAGCAAGCATTTGCCAATGCTCCCTTGGTACTGGCGGGCAATGCTCCTTTTGTACTGGCAGGCAGTGCGCATCAGCCGCTGCTGTACATGCGCCGTTACTGGCAGTACGAGCAGTTGATTGGCCGTGAAATAACCCGCCGTATGCAAGCCGTGCCGGAGCTGGCCGTTGCTTCTGTCGGGGCTTTGTTGCAGGGGCTTTTCCCGCAGCATAAGCGCGCAATGCCTTTTGACTGGCAGATGGCCGCCTGTGCGTTAGCGCTGCGCAGTCGCTTTGCCATTATTACCGGTGGGCCCGGCACCGGCAAAACCACTACGGTGATCAAGCTGCTGGCACTGCTGCAGGGGATTCAGCTGACCGGGCAGCAAAAACCACTGCAGATCCTGCTGGCCGCCCCCACCGGTAAAGCCGCTGCCCGCTTGAATGAGTCCATTGCCCAGAGTTTGCAGCAGCTGGATGTGAGCGCTTTGCCGCTGCCAGAGCCTGAGCAGCTAAAAGCCTTGCTGCCAACTCAGGTACAAACCGTGCATCGCCTGCTGGGCGCCCGGCCCGACAGCCGGCACTTTAAGCATCAGCGGCAGAACCCGTTGGCCGCCGATGTGGTGGTGGTGGATGAAGCATCGATGGTGGATGTAGAACTGATGGCGGCGCTGGTGCAGGCCTTGCCAGCCAATTGCCGCTTGTATTTGTTGGGCGACAAAGATCAGCTGGCGTCGGTGGAAGCGGGTTCGGTGCTGGGGGACTTGTGTCGTTTTGCCGAAGCCGGCAACTACCGGCCAGGCATAGCGGCCTATTTGCAAGACTTGTGCGCAGCCAGGGTGCCAGAGCAGTTTGTGGCAACCGAGGATGCCCCGGCGCTCGCACAGGTAACGGCGATGCTGCGTTACAGTTACCGCTTTAAAGAAGGGGGCGCTATTCATCAGTTGGCTAGCCTGGTCAATCGTGGCGGTACTGCTGTCACTGAGGCTGAAGCTGGTGCGACCATGGATCCTTCTGAAAATGCCCGTTCTGCAATAGCGGTTATCAAAACGATAGCCGCTGAGCCAGACAGCCCGGTGCACTTGCTGCAGCAAAGCATGTCTGCAGCGGGCCAAACCACGGCGCGGACCATGACATCCGCTTTTGCAGCCACACCTTTTGGCGATGCACTGAAAGCCTTGTTGCTGTCAGGCTATAAGCCGTATTTAACTGCCGTGGCTGAGTTTGACCCTGCAGCCAAGCCAGTACAGCGTAACCAGGCTGCGCTGCAGATTTTGGCATTGCAACGCGATTTTCAGCTGCTTGGTGCTGTGCGCGAAGGGGACTGGGGCGTGCAAGGGCTGAATGCCCGCATCGAGCAGCTACTGGCTCGGCATGATCTGATCAAGCCGCAGGGGCAGGCCTGGTATCCGGGGCGGCCGGTGCTGATGACCCGCAACGATTATCACCTGCAGTTGATGAATGGCGATATTGGTGTCTGTTTAGCCATGCAGGAACAAGATAGCATGGTACTGCGGGTAGCGTTTTCGGATGGTGAAGGCGGCATTCGCTGGGTGTTGCCCAGCCGGTTGCACGGCGTCGAAACGGTGTATGCCATGACGGTGCATAAATCACAGGGCTCAGAGTTTATGCATACGGCATTGTTGCTACCAGCAAACAGCAGCCCGGTATTGACCCGTGAGCTGCTTTATACCGGTATCACCCGGGCCAAAACAAGGTTTACCCTGATTTACGATAATGACGCTGTGCTGGCCAGTACCATAGCGCAGCGTGTGCAGCGGGCCAGTGGCTTTGCTTTGGTGTGATAGGAGCTTTGATCCAATGAAAATGCCGGCTTGAAGCCGGCATTTTTAATCAGTAAAGCAGTAAAACATAAGCTTAGTTGGCGATGGTGGCAATCACCCGCACCTGATCCGTCACTTCACTGGCAGGGATGTAACCCAGACTGTTTGGGTTGGCTGCAACAAACTCAATTTTAGCAGCGACTGAATCGACTTCTACCGGAGGGCGGCCTTTGCCGGTAAAGACCAGGCGAGACCAGTAAGCTTTCATTTGTGCCGGGCTGCGACCTAACACTTCTTGCTCAAACTGATCACGCAGTGGATGGCCTTCCGGTAAATTGACCGGCATTAAACCACCAGCCCGCCCCATATATATTCTGGATACTTCGTCCAGACTGGTATCAGCAGTCGCCGGATGGACAATCACGGCAATATCAGCGATGCAGACAGATGAAGCAAAAGCAAACGCAGCAAGTAATAATTTTTTCATCATTAGCTCCTTAAAATACCAAATCGATGCCGACTGACAGCAACTGATCACGGCGATCGGCTACTTTGTCTTTTTGTGAGCTATACTGCACTTTTAGGGCAGCTGATGGGTGGAAATCATAGCGGCTGCCAATATTCCAGGTATCACGTTTGGTGGTAAAGCTTTCCACTACCCCGGTGACCGCAGGGCGGAACGGGTTTTCGGCGGACAATGCCTGATAAATCTCTGCCTTGCCATCATTATCTTGGCGTTCAAAGCTGACAAAAGGGGTATAACTGTTGATGCGGTAACCTGCTGACAGGTAATAACCATTTTGGGTTGGGATCACAGTATCTTTCACCCGGGCTCGCACAACTTCACCACTAAGTACCACACTGCCATTGTCGTAACCCAAAGCCAGGCCCATAAAGACGCTGTTAGCATCCTCGATACGAATTTGGCTGGCCGTATCGGCAAAGCCAGATTGTACCAGCAAGTTTAACAAACCGGACAGTTCACCATCCTGATCTACCATGGTCAGCTTACCGGTTAAATAAGCCAGTCGGGCAGTAAAGTTACCTTGTGTCAGTTCCCAGGTTGCACCGGCAACGCGTTCAATATCAATATCAGCAGGAGCCGGGGTGATGTTCGTAGTCCCGCTGTAGTTACCCAGAATCAGCTGCAAGGTTGAGTCTACTTCACCCAGCTGGCCGAAACGTACCAGTGAAACACCTTCCAGATTGTTAAAGTCGAGGTTATAGACAGATCTTGGCACCCGGGCCCAATCATAGGCATAGCCCACATCCATAAAATCGGAGTAACGGTAGAACGGGGTGCGCAAGCGGCCAGCATTGATACGGGTCTGATGGTTCAGTTCGTAGGTTAAATAAGCCCACTCAAATTCTGCTTTGAAATCATTGGCACCACGTCCCATCAACTGAGCTGTGACGGATAAACGCTCGCCTAAGTCGGCTTGAGCTTGTAGGGCAAACAGTGATTCGTTTTTAAAATCAACTTCGTTATCGAAGCCATAGAGGCTATCAGAGCTGGATAGGGTACTGCCTGCCTGAATGGAGGCAAAGCCATTGAAGCGAATTTCTGCTTGTGCTGCTGTGGCAGAAAGTGCCAGTAACATACCCAGACTGAGTGGTTTGATTTTTGATACCATAATGAGTGAACCTCGGTAGTTGAGTACAAAACGATGCTTCGGCAATTCAGCCAACAAAAAAAGTATAGTCCATCATGGCAAGGAGATGCGAAGTGCAGTCTGGCGACCATAAGAACCAGGTTCCGTTAGGCCCATGACTTTGCGTGTACAGCTTTTCAGCTGACTTGCCAGGAGGAGGCGCGGATTGTACAGATAGTGAACAGTCCTGTAAAGGGCTAGACGGGAAAATAAATGGGCAACCTCAGGTGTACCCATTTTTATTGATTATCAAGGTGTCAGTTTTGTGACTGCATCCCCAACCTGAACATTGCTGAGCAAGCGCTCACCAATGCTTTCGGCAATAGCCCAATCAAAGCCTAGCTCGGTAATACGGACGGTTAACGGGCTGACGCGAAAGCGGGTGTCATCGCCCTGGATACCTTGCTGACGATATAAGATAGTCAGTTCATCACCACGACTAAGCCCGACGTTCTGGCCACTTTGTAACTGGATCCTGTTATTGCCCACTTCGGTGATGGCAGCAATAAAGGGCTCGCAGCGCAAAGCATCTTCAATATCAATGACGGCTGCATCCAACACCCGGCTGATGGCTTCGCCGTAACTGGTGAGCCAGAAGCGGTGATCGAGTGGGGTGATGCTGGTGCGTTTTCGATAATCCCAGCGAGCCTGGGTTCGGTATTCCTGCTGAAATAACATCTTGCCAGTGCTTAGCTGTTGCAGTTGCAGCCGCATATGGAAAAAACGCTCGCGCCGGGCATCCGACCAGAATCGCAGGTTCATATCGGTGCGCTCGCCTAAAGAAATATCTTCAATGATGGCTGTGACCAGATAATCCGAGTTGGTCTGTTGCAGTAAACTACTGCGCTCACGGGTGGACAAGGGACGGCTAAGATCAGGGTGGTCCAGCCAAGCGGGTACTGAGCTGCTGGATAATCCCTGCAGCTGTTGAAAAACCTTTCTGGCAGTGACTTCACCAATACTTTGCAGCTCACCAATCACACTTTGTTGAGGATGGCGCAGTGGAAAAGGACTGACCAACAGTGGTTTTTTGTAGCTCGCTCCCAGGCACTGCGCATGCTGAGGAAAAATATCTGCCCGAATAGTCACTTCCAGGGTGCGGCCAATACGTTGCTCGCGGACCAGCTCAATTTGGCGCACTTCGGCCTGACTTTGCCATTGCATGGAGCTCTCTGTCAGTAAACCATTGGTAACTTGTTGTACACTGCTGATAGAAGCGCCTGCATAGAGCAGCGCACGACGCACCGCATCTTCGGTGGCTCTTGCGCGGGCTTCGGCTTCGTCACCACCACGGATGATCGCCTGACCGCTGGCCTCAACCCAATCGGCAGCAGCGCTTAAGCTGATAAGCAATAACCCTAGCCCAATAAACAGCACTCGCATGATGAACTTCCTCAGCATTGACTATGCCAGATTCTTGACATGGTATGGTCTCTTGGCAGTGAAATAGCAAGTTGTATACCACTGTGATCAAAACCAGACCCGATAGAGCAAGTTGGCGCGTGTTTTGCTTTTAAAACGTATCGCCTACGGAGATTGATGATGAACAAAATCCTGATTATGTGCAGTTTGCTGCTGGTGTCGGCCTGTAGTCTGGTGGCAGATCGCCATGTGGAGTGGGAGAGCGTACCGCCTGAGCAGTTTCCAGTGCTGCGGGCGGTGGGTTATGCGCCTTTGTCACTGCAGCCTGGCGAAGACGAGCAACATAAAATGTTGATGGCATTGCAGGCGTCCAAATTAGATGCTTACCGTGAGCTGGCCGAGCAGGTTTATGGGATGCGTATTGATGCCAATACCAGCATGCAGCAACTGCTGCTGCGCGATGAACAGTTAAGAGCGTCTGTGCAGGGGGTAATACGTGGTGCCCGTGTGGTAAAAAGCTACCCGGTTGGGGATGCTTATGCTACTGAGTTGGAGTTGGATTTTCGGAATGTGTATGAGCTCTATCAAGTACAACAACCGCAGCGCCGGATAAGGCATGTGCGCTATTACTGATGCGGTTTTTGAGCTAAGGCAGACTTAGGCTTTAAAACCTTTGCCTTTATGATCGACCGCAGGTTTCCCTTTACGATCGTAGGTCAGGCCTGACTTGCCATGCAGTTGCAGCAATTCATTTTTAAAATGCTGTAAGTTCAACTGGCTTTGTTCCAGTGCTATCCGGTTTACTTCATTTTGTTGCTTACAACTGGCAAGCAGCTGATCCATCTCGGTAATGGCTTGTTTAAAATTATCCGTTTGTTTAGCCTCCTGCAGCTCGGGGTGCTCTGCGATCTGCTGATCCATCTGCTGCAAAGACTCCAGACAGGCCACTTTCTGTTGGCCCAGGCTTTCCAGTTCATCGGGTTGGCGGCTGGCTATAGCGGCAATTTCTTGCCGCAATAACGAAAGGAGCACATCCAGGTGCTCCTTTTGTTGTACGAGTAGGGTGTTCAGATCAGTGGTTGTCATCAGTTTTTGCGAAAAATTTCGCTCTCAAATTGCATAATGCGTTTGGCCAGTTGCTCAACATTAATCTGGTACTTACCTTCGGCAATTGCACGTTTAATTTTTTCAACCTTTTCCTGATCAATACCAGTACTATTGTTGGCTTTTTCTTGCAAGCGTGCCATTTGCTTGGCTTGCGGTGTGATGGACACCGAATCCTGCTTGGCTTGCGCTGCCGTGGGTTGTGGTGTTGCCGCAGCTTGCTTTTGCTGCGTCACCTGCTGCCGCTGGTTGGTTTGTTCAACCGTTTCTTTCTTTACCTGATTGCCAGCATTGGCTGGCGGGGTGTTATTAATTTGACTGACCATCTGAAACCTCTACCTACTGATCAAACTCCCTATGCTCATACTAACGGCAGGGATACAGAAAACTTTAGCTATTTTTCTGTAAAAAACATCAAAAGTGTACTTTTACTTCATTGACTGCCGTTACTCTGGCTTCAATCAGCTGATTTGACTGCCGGTTGCGGATGCGAATCACATCCCCCAAGCTGCCATCCTGCTCAGCGATACCTGTAGCGCTGACACTCAAGCTTGCATGATCTACATGAATTGTAACAACATCGCCACGACATACAAGACAAAGATCTTGCAAGCTAATAATTTGGCCCAGACTGATGGCTCTGCGGTTGCGGGCTCCTAAAATGAATTCAGGATTATCTACCGGAGTGCCGCGCTGTAAACGCCGTTCTCGCTGTTCCAATTGCAGCATATCGCTTGTTAAACGGGTGCCGGGTGATACGTTTTGACGGGCAACCACCACCAGGACGACATCGGTGAAACGGGCAGGGATAAAAAGTTGCCAGGGCTGTGGCCCTTCACAGCGAATTTGCACCGTGGCCTGACGATTGCGCAGAGCACCAGGCAGGCTTAATTCTAAAGGTAAAGCACAGCTTTTTATGCCAATGCGGGGATCCAAGCCCTGCAGCTGCCATTCTCGCTCAGCTTGTGCGTCGTCTTGTTGGGTGTCATTCAGCCATTGTCGTGCCAGTTCGGTCAGCTCTTCCGGCGAATAGTGATTTAACGGCTCATTGGCTGATGTAGCCGCAGTGGTGAAAATAACCACAATTAACAGGATAATTTTGGCAATGAAGCTGATTTTATCGTACATTTTCATAAGGTTTCGGCTATGCTTAGTGACACGTTTCAATATGAAGCTAGTGTCAAAATTCAGGCGGTGTGCGCAAAAAGCGCCTCGTTGCCGTCAATTAGCAAGTATCGTAGCAAGAATCGATCCCCTTTGCCCGCCGACAGGAGCTGCTGATGGCAAGTATTTTAGATTCCGTAAATCAACGCACGCAACTGGTCGGTCAAAACCGCCTCGAGTTGTTGCTGTTTCGGCTGCCTGGAAAACAGCGCTACGGAATCAATGTATTTAAAGTGCGTGAAGTACTGCAGTGTCCTAATTTAACGGCCTTACCCAAACGCAATAAGTGGGTGAGAGGCATCGCGCATGTCCGCGGCCAAACCATCTCGGTGATTGATCTTAGCCTGGCCATTGGCGGCAAACCGATCAGCGACCTGTCGACCAGTTTTGTGGTGATAGCCGAGTACAATCGTTCTGTACAGGGATTTTTAGTCGAAGGCGTTGAACGGATCATTAATATCAACTGGGATTCCATTATGGCACCACCGGAAGGTACTGCCGGTAAGCAAAGTTACCTGACAGCGGTGACTGAAGTGGATGGTGAACTGATTGAAATTCTTGATGTGGAAAAAATTCTGGAAGAAATCAGTCCATCACCAACCCAGGTCAGTGATCGTATTTCAGCAGCTGCTGTGCAGCATGATTTGGGTGAGCGCTTTATTTTGATTGCTGATGACTCGGCGGTTGCGCGCAATCAGGTGAAAAAAGCACTTGAGAATCTTGGTGTCAAAATGCATCTGGTTAAAAACGGCCGTGAAGCCTTTGAGTTTCTGCAGCAAACGGCAGCCGAATGCGACTCGTCCATTACTGAAAAAGTAGGCTTGCTGATTTCTGATATCGAAATGCCGGAGATGGATGGTTATACCCTGACCGCTGCCATTAAAGCTGAAGCTAAATTGCAAAAACTGCATGTCATTCTACACACCTCTTTGAGTGGGGTTTTCAATCAGCAGATGGTAAAAAAAGTTGGAGCGGATGATTTTATTGCTAAGTTTAATCCGGATGAGCTGGCTGAGTCTGTTCAGAAGTGGCTGCATGTCGATTAATGGCAGTTAAGGAACCCACCGATGTCGAATCGTGAGCTGCAAGACAGCGAATATAAGATGTTCCGTGATTTTCTGGAGCAACAATGCGGTATTGTACTGGGAGATAATAAGCTATATCTGGTAAAAAGCCGGTTAGGTCCCCTGATGGCTCGTTTTAATGTGGCCTCTTTATCCGAGCTGGTGGCCAAAACACTGAGCCCATTTGAGCGGCAGCTACGCTCTGCAGTCATTGATGCGATGACAACCAACGAAACGCTGTGGTTTCGTGATACCTATCCATTTGAACTGCTAAAAAAACAGATTTTGCCTGAACTGGAAAAAACCAGCCGAACCTTAAAAATCTGGTCGGCGGCCAGCTCTTCCGGTCAGGAGCCTTACTCGATTGCCATGACTGGCCTGGAATACCAACAAAGCCGACCGGGCTCCTTTAGCCTGGGCATTCATGTGTTGGGTACCGATATTTCCAACACCATGCTGGAGCATTGTCAGCGTGCTGAATACGATGGCCTGGCGTTATCGCGTGGTTTATCACCGGAGCGGCGGGCAAAGTTTTTTGAAGACAGCGGCAACGGCATGATGCGGCTAAAAGCTGCCGTGCGGAAGAATGTCAGTTTCCGCCATCTGAACTTACTGGATAGTTATGCCCTGTTGGGGCAGTTCGATATTATCTTTTGCCGTAATGTACTGATTTATTTCTCGCCAGAGGTGAAAGCCAAGATTATCCGACAGTTCGCCGGGGCTTTAGGGCCGCGTGGTTACCTGATTTTAGGCGCTTCTGAGTCGTTATCCAGTGTGAACTCTGACTTTGAAATGATTCGTTGTAACCCAGGAATTATTTACCGCAAAAAGGCTTAATGCCTGCTACACCTACCTAAATCACACTCAAAAAAATATTTGGCCCATCTTTTGCTTTGTTTTCATCAGTAGGACGGAAATGAGGCAAATGCCATGTCAATTAGTTTCAAAAATGCCTTTGGTATGCACCCGGAAGCGATGGTGATACGCGAGCAGCGTACCCAGGTGCTGGCCGAAAATATCGCCAATGCTGATACGCCCGGTTTTAAAGCGCGTGACCTTGATTTCCAGCAAGCCCTGGCCAATGCCCAGCACCGGCAGGGCCGAATGGCTGCCCGTACCCACGAAAAACATTTTGCCATCGATAGCTCGGTACGCAAAGAGATGCAGTATCGCAACCCGGATCAGCCCGATACCGGTGATGGCAACAGCGTCGATATTCACCGTGAGCGGAACTTGTTTATGCAAAATGATTTGGCGTATCGCACCAGCTTGCAGTTTCTGGATGGTCGGATTAGCAGTTTGAAAAAAGCAATCAAAGGACAATAATCATGAGCTCTTTCAAAGTCTTTGATATTGCCGGCAGTGGAATGACTGCGCAGTCTGTGCGGCTTAACACCACGGCCAGCAACATTGCCAATGCCAACAGTGTGAGCAGCAGCATCGAGCAAACCTATCGTGGTCGGCATCCGGTGTTTGCCGCCGAACTGGCAGAGGCCAGACGGATGCAGGGGGAGGTCTCTGGTGTGCAGGTGTTAGGCATTGTCGAGTCCGATGCTCCACTGAATATGGAATACAACCCAAATCACCCATTGGCGGATGAAAATGGTTTTATCTACAAGCCAAACATCAACGTGATGGAAGAAATGGCCAATATGATTTCAGCCACCCGCTCCTACGAAACCAATGTGAATACCGCAGATGCGGCCAAGAAAATGTTGATCCGGACACTGCGTCTTGGTCAGCAACAGTAATGAGGGCTGAGTGATGACCATCAATGCAACCAATGGCCTGAGTCGCGATCTGTACTGGCAGGACGACAACAAAGTACCGGAGAGAAACAATGGTGCTTTAACCCAGGCTGATTTCTTTGCTTTGCTGACACAACAACTGGCGTTTCAGGATCCCACTAAGCCGGTGGAGAATGATCAGATGATTGCTCAGATGACCAATTTCACCATGGCCGATGGCATCAGCTCGCTCAATACCAACTTCAAAAGCTTTGCTGAGAGCATGAGTTCAAATCAGGCACTGCAGGCATCCTCTTTGGTCGGGCGTAGTGTGCTGGTGCCGTCTTCCGAGATGGTATTTACCGGCCAGGATTTATCCCGCGGCATTATTGATTTTGAACAGCGCGCCACCAATGTGCGGGTCCGTATTGAAAAGCCTAATGGGGAACTGGTGCAAACCATTACCATTCCTGAAGTCGCGGCTGGTAAGTTTGATTTTGTGTGGGATGGTACCAACTCCAAAGATGAAGACATGCCGCCTGGAGTATACAAAATCAAAGTCGATGCCAACATGGGTGGGGAGAACCAGTCGGTACCGGTCATGGTGTATGCGCCGGTTTCCAGTGTCAGTTTAGGTCAGGCAGGTAAGGGAATTACCCTGAACCTGGTTGGCTTGGGTGCTTTTAAATTATCAGATGTTCGTGAAATTTCATACGCTTAGTGGCTGCAGCCATCAGCTTGGATACGAGGTGAGTTATGAGTTTTAATATCGCGTTAAGCGGCCTGGCCGCAGCACAAAAAGATTTGGACGTTACCGCCAATAACATTGCCAACGTCAATACCACCGGCTTTAAAGAGTCGCGGGCCGAGTTTGCCGATGTGTATGCAACCTCGATTTTTGCATCGGGCCGCACCAAGGTGGGAGACGGTGTCACGACCTCAGTGGTGGCTCAGCAATTTAATCAGGGAGCCTTGCAATTTACCAATAACTCACTCGATCTGGCCATTACTGGCGAAGGTTTCTTTGCCACCACTCCGGATCGTTTGTCACGCGATTTTACCTATACCAGGGCAGGCAACTTTAAACTGGATAAAGACAACTTTATTGTTGATAACCGCGGCAATTTTTTGCAGGGCTTTAGTGTGGATCCATCCACTGGGCAGAATCAGTCAGTAAGCTTGAGTACCACTCAGCCGATTTCTATTCCAACAACTGCTGGTGCACCACGAGCAACGAACAATGTGTTTGTGACTGCAAACTTAAACTCGTCTGAAATTGTGATTGGTGCAGCTTTTGACCCAACTGACCCAGCAACTTACAGCCACTCTACCTCAGTTACTGTGTATGATAGTTTGGGTGAGCCTCATATTTTGAGTATGTATTTCCGTAAGTCTGCTGTGGGTGAATGGGAAGCTTTTGCTGTTTGGGATGATAACACAGCAACACCGCCGGGACCGGGCAGCTGGTTCGGACCTGAAATACTTGAATTTGACTCCAGTGGTGAGTTGATTGTGCCACCAGAGCCTGTTTTAACTTTGCCGTTCGCGTTGTTGAATGATCCAGCAAATGGTTATCTGACCAACGGAGCTCAATTCTTGAATGATGTCGAGATCAATTTCCGTGATGCATCAGGAGTGCGTCGCCCAACTCAATACGCAGCACCTTTTGATGTGACTAATTTAAGCCAGGATGGTACTACCGTTGGTAATCTGACCGGTGTCGATATTGATGCTTTTGGCCGGGTACTGGCCACTTATAGCAACGGTGATGAAGAGTATCTGGCTCAGGTGACTTTGGTACAGTTTGCTAATGTGCAGGGGTTAAAACAAGTGGGCAACACCTCCTGGCAACAGACCATTACTTCGGGTGAGCCTATTGCCGGCCAGGCCAATGTCGGTACTTTTGGTGCGATTAACTCTTCGGCGTTGGAGCAATCGAATGTCAACCTGACCACCGAGTTGGTGGATCTGATCAGTGCCCAGCGAAACTTCCAGGCCAACTCACGGGCATTGGAAGTGAACAGTACCTTACAGCAGACCATTCTGCAGATCCGATAAGTTACTTTCTTGCTTTGCAAAGCCACCTGCGGGTGGCTTTGTTGTTTCTGTAGGCAGCTGCATTTTATGGCACTTGTTTTGCATTAATTTAGCTAGCAACCCACAACCACGCCAATTAGCAGGAGGCCGTGATGGATAACTTGCTTTACATCGCCATGAGCGGAGCCAAAGAGAATCAGCATGCCATCAGCGTGCGTGCCAATAACCTGGCCAATGTTGGTACCACAGGCTTTAAAGCTGATTTTGAACAGGCCAGGGCCATGCAAGCTTTTGGTGCCGGTTTACCGACCCGGGTGTTTTCGATGACCGAGCGTCCTGGTCATAATTTTGACGCTGGTCCTTTGGTGATGACCGAGCGCGATCTGGATATTGCCATCAAAGGTGATGGCTGGTTTGCCGTGCAATCGGTCGATGGCAGTGAGGCTTATAGTCGGGCAGGCAGTTTGCAGATTAATGCCTTTGGCATGCTGGAAACCGCCAGCGGCTTGCCTGTGATTGGCGAAGACGGCCCCATTCAACTGCCTTTGCCATTGGCCAAAGTCGAAATCGGCCAGGATGGGACTATTAGTGTATTGCCGCAAGGTGCCCCGGCTGAAGCATTGTTTGAAGTGGGCCGCATTAAGTTGGTGAACCCAGAGCTTGCCGACATTGAAAAAGGCCTGGACGGTTTGTTCCGGCGCAAAGATGGCGTGGTCGAGCAAGAAAGCCCGGAGGTGGTGCTGATTAACCGGGCGCTTGAGCGCAGTAATGTGAATGCAGTGGCAGAAATGACGCATATGATCAGCCTGCAGCGACAGTTTGAAATGCAGGTGAAAATGATGCGTAACGCACAACAAATCGATCAGAAGCAAGACTCGCTTCTGTACATCATGGGTTAAGCGAAGGAGGCAATCATGCATCCAGCATTGTGGATTAGTAAAACGGGCTTAGATGCCAAACAACGGGATATATCGGTTATCTCGAACAACCTGGCCAATGCCAGCACCATCGGTTTTAAAAAAAGCCGGGCGGTGTTTGAAGATTTACTGTACCAGAACGTCAATCAGCCAGGAGGGCGCTCATCGCAAAACTCCGAGTTACCCAATGGTTTGATGATAGGTGCCGGTACCAAGGTGGTGGCCACCCAGAAAAACTTCACCCAGGGCAACATGATCACCACAGAAAACAGCCTGGACTTGATGATCCAGGGCCATGGTTTCTTTGAGATCCTGATGCCGGATGGCACCATTTCCTACACTAGAAATGGTCAGTTTACGGTGGATCAGGATGGCAATATGGTCACCTCGGGAGCTGGCTTTCCATTGGAACCAAATATTGTGGTGCCGCCCGAGGCGACCGGCATTACGGTTTCGCAAGATGGTGAGGTGTCAGCAAGGATCCCGGGCCAGGCTGATAATGCGGTGCTGGGACAGATCACCGTCACCAACTTTATCAACCCGGCGGGCCTGGAGCCCATTGGGCAAAATCTGTTCCGCGAAACGGCGGCCAGTGGCGATCCGGTGCAGGGCATTCCAGGGCTGGAAGGTTTGGGCTTGATTGTGCAAGGGGCGCTGGAAACGTCCAATGTCAATGTGACGGAAGAGCTGGTTAGTCTGATAGAAAGTCAGCGGGTCTATGAGATGAATTCCAAAGTGATTTCATCGGTGGATCAGATGCTTGGCTTTGCCATTCAGCAACTTTAATTGATGGAGGCGGTGATGCGAATTTTAGCTACGGTTACCTGTGGACTCGTGCTGGCCGGTTGCTCCAGTATGCAGCCGCCCAAGCAAGACGATCCATTTTATGCCCCGATGCCGCCAGCGCCTGCGCCCAGAGCCATTGAGCGCAATGGTTCCTTGTTCCAGGCACGTTACGCCAACAGCATGTACTCGGACAGCCGGGCGCGACGGGAAGGCGACATCATTACAGTAGTGCTCAGAGAGCGGACTCAAGCTTCTAAGAATGCCCGCACGGAAACTCAACGCGATAGCAGCCATCAGATTGATCCCATCGTAGGCTTGGGGGGGCGGCAGCTCAATACCATTCAACTGGGCACCAACAGCAGCAATGATTTTAAAGGCGATGCTAAGTCGAACCAAAGCAATAGTTTGACTGGGGATATCACCGTCAATGTGATTGAAGTCCAACCCAATGGCAACCTGGTGATCCGGGGCGAGAAGTGGCTACAACTCAATACTGGCAGAGAATTTATCCGGTTAACCGGTATCATCCGGCAAGAGGATGTCGAGCGCGATAACACCATTGAGTCGAATAAAATCGCCAATGCCCGCATTGAGTACAGCGGTACCGGCGCATTTCACGGTGGTCAATCTCCAGGCTGGCTGACCCGGTTCTTCTCTGGGCCTGCCTGGCCGTTTTAAGAGGTGCGTATGAACAACTGGCAACGCTTGATCGTCTTTAGCTGCATGCTGCTAACTGCTTCTGTGCAGGCCGCCCGGGTGAAAGATGTGGCGGATGTACAAGGGGTACGCAGCAACCAACTGGTGGGCTATGGTTTGGTGGTGGGTTTACCGGGCACCGGTGAGCAGAGCCCTTTTACCGAGCAAAGCTTTCGCGCCATGTTATCCAACTTCGGCATTAATTTGCCACCTGGCTCCCGCACCCAGATCAAAAATGTGGCTGCTGTGGCGGTGCATGCTGAGCTGCCGCCTTTTGCCAAGCCGGGTCAAAACATTGATGTGACCGTATCTTCGGTCGGCAGTGCCAGCAGTTTGCGTGGTGGTACTTTGCTGCAAACCTTTTTGGTGGGACTGGATGGTGAGGTCTATGCGGTGGCCCAGGGCAGTTTGATTGTCAGTGGCCTGGGTGCTGAGGGCATGGACGGCTCCAGGATCATGGTCAATACACCAACCGTAGGTCGTATCCCGAATGGGGCAACGGTTGAGCAGGAAGTGTCATCGCCATTTGCCGAGGGCGATTACATCACTTTCAATCTGCACCGGCCGGATTTCACCACGTCGCGCCGTCTGGCCGAGACCATCAATGAGTTCATCGGTCCGGAAACTGCGTATTCACTGGATGGCTCTTCCATCCGGGTGCGGGCGCCACGTGATATGAGTCAGCGGGTGGCCTATTTGTCTACCCTGGAGAACCTGACTTTTGAACCAGCCAGCAATTCAGCACGCATTATTATCAATTCCAGAACCGGCACCATCGTGATTGGCAAAGAAGTGCGGCTCTTTCCAGCAGCGGTAACTCATGGCGGTTTAACCGTGACCATTGCCGAGAACCCCAGGGTCATTCAGCCAAACCCCTTTGCTGGGGGGGAAACCATGATAGAGGAGAGCAGCATTATTGATGTGAACCCGGAGCGCTCCCGCATGTTTAAATTTGACCCTGGTGTCACGCTGGATGATCTGGTTCGCACCGTCAATGCAGTAGGGGCTGCGCCAGGTGATCTGATGGCTATTTTAGAAGCGCTCAAAGAGGCCGGTGCCATTCATGGCGAGCTGGTGGTGATCTAGGAGCATAACGATGGACTCGATTCGCCAACCGCTGTCGTACCATGACATCAACAGCCTGCAGCAAATACGCCAGTCGGCAGGGCAGGATGAAAAGCAAGCCTTGCGGCAGGCCGCAGAGCAGTTTGAAGCCATTTTTATGAACATGCTGCTTAAAAGCATGCGTGAAGCCAATGCGCACTTTGAAGCCGACGGCATGATGCATAGCGAAACCACCCGATTTTACCGCGATATGCATGACAACCAACTGGCCTCGGATTTGTCGCAAAGTGGTAGTTTGGGGTTGGCGGACTTGATAGTCCAGCAACTGGATCCAACCGCTGCGGTGAGCAGTCAACGTCAGCCTGTTCCAGGCGATTTATTGATGCCGCAGCCGATCCAGCGGCAAAGCTTGCAAAAGCGAGCACGGGTTGCAGCAACTGCTGATAGTGAGCCGCAAGCGTTACCTGTGATGGTCGCGAACCAACCCAGTCGCTGGCAGGTATCCTCACCGGCCGAGTTTGTCGAGCGTTTGTTGCCTGCTGCCCGGGAGGCAGCGGCTGCACTGGGGCTTGATCCTTTGGCCTTAGTGGCGCAAGCCGCTCTGGAAACGGGTTGGGGTCAGCATATGATTCGCACGGCCAATGGTGAGAACAGTTACAACCTGTTTGGTATTAAAGCCAGCCGGGGCTGGCAGGGTGATACCGCGGTGGTCGATACGCTGGAGTACCGCCAGGGGGTGGCGCAAAAAGAAAAAGCCAGGTTCCGTGCCTATGCATCGCCAGAGCAGAGTTTGCAGGACTATGTGCAGTTCATCCGTGGCAGTGCCCGCTATCAGGATGCGGTGAAAGTTGCCTCGGACAGTGTGGCGTATTTTCGTCAGTTGCAGGCGGCTGGTTATGCTACAGATCCAAATTATGCAGAGAAAATTAAGTCGGTGCTCAGTAGCCCGACGATCCGGGCCTTTCGCAGTGCAGCTCAAGATTAACGGGTACTGGCCGATACTAACTATGGTTGGTGGTAACAAACACTTTGGTGGAGTCGCAAGATGTCGGATAACTTACTCAGAATAGGGTCTTCAGCCGTCATGGCCAGCAGTACCTTGCTGAATACCACCAGTAATAACATTGCCAACATCAATACTGAAGGCTATGTCCGCCAACGTACTGAATTTGAAGCGCAAATCCTGGGGCTGGGTGTTGGCAAAGGCACTACCGAGAGGCTTGTCAATGAATTTACCTTAAAGCAGCTGCGCCGGGATACCTCAGCCTACGCCTTTTCCAGACAGTATCTGGATGAAGCCAATCGGGTGGATGCACTTTTTTCCAATCCTGCCAACAGCATCGCAACCGGCATGAATCAGCTGTTTGATCAATTCCAGATTGCCAATAACGACCCAACAACGCTTGCTAACCGTCAGCTGATCATCGGCAGTTCGGAAGCCTTGCTCGATCGTTTTAACACCATGTCGACCCTGGTGTTGGATCAGGATTTATTTATCAACCAGCAACTGGATATCTATGTCGATGAAAGCAATGGTTACATCAAGCAAATTGCGCAGCTGAATAAAGAAATTGCCAGTTATGGTACTGGCGCCAGTCGTCCTATTCCGCTGAATTTACTTGATAAGCGTGATGAAGCGATTCGTAAGTTATCGGAGATGGTCGAAATTCGCACCCTGGATGCCAAAAACGGTGAGAAGTTGGTGTTTATGGCGACTGGCCAATCTTTGGTGGTTGAAAATGGTGACTTCTCCTTGCTGGCCGCCCGTGGAAATCCGGATCCATCCCGCAAAGAGTTACGCTTGCAGCTATCAGGTAATACCAATGTCATTCGCGACATCAATGTAAAACAGCTGGGTGGCAAGTTGGGGGCGCTGATTGCATTTCGGGAAGAAATCCTGGACCCAACGCAAAATAAGCTTGGTCAGGTAGCGTTATCTTTAGCTGATGCGCTGAACGAGCAAAACAAACTGGGTATGAATTTAAATGGTGAGCTCGGCGGTCCGCTATTTACCTTCCCCACCTTTAGTGGCTTTCCTTATCAAAGCAACAGTGCTGGCTCCAGTCTGACTGGAACCGTAGAAGCTGGGGAGGGTAGTAAGATCCCTCCCAATGATCTGCGCATTACCATTACATCTCCAACGGAAGTGACGGTAGAGGCGGTTGATTTAAAAGGTAATGTCATTGCTGGCTCAGCGATCGTGGTGCCAGTAGCAGACTTTTCCCAACCAATTACCGCAGCCGATGCCGGTGGCGATCTCTATGGTTTTACCTTTACAGTCACTGGTGCTGTTGGCGATCAGTTTGAGTTTAAACCATTAGCCACAGCAGCGCGGCAAGTCGGGATGGCGACCACCCGGCCTGAAGACATTGCACTGGCTTCTCCCATCCGGATTGATCAAACACTTGGTAATCTGGGCAATGGGAAAGTGGCTAACTTGCAGGTGACAGATACCACACCAGCCACAGCACCGGACTATGGTTTTACAGCACCTTCCGGTCTGGTGAATGGTCCCTGGACTGTGACCTATCTGGGTGGTGATAGCTTCCAGATTGAAGACAGTGGTGGCGCTGTCATAGGGACCGCTAACTTCGGTTCGGCCAACTACCAGAATCTATTTGCAGAAGCCGGTGTGGATGTTGGTTTCGATTTCTCCATCAGCGGTATTCCTAGTGCTGGTGATACCTTTACCATTGAATTTAACAGCGGTGGTTTTAATGACAACCGCAATGGCCTGTTGCTGGCGGGACTGCAAACCGACACGACAACCACCCGGCTCAATGCGCTTTCCACCCCTGGTGGTGTCAATAGCGCCAGCTTTAACCAGACTTATGCCTCCATGGTAAGTTTAATTGGTGAGCGAACCAACCAGGCACGCAACAGCGAAGCGGCGAATGATGCTTTGTTGCAGCAAAGCAAGTTGTGGTTCGAGTCCCTATCGGGTGTGAGTCTGGATGAAGAAGCCGCCAACCTGATCCGTTTTCAGCAGACCTATCAGGCAGCAACCCGCATTCTTTCTACATCACAAACCATTTTTGACACTCTGCTCTCGGCTGTGAGGTAACAACCATGCGTATGTCTTTTAATATGAAGTTCAATCAAGGCCTAAATGGAGTCATCAATACCAATGCCAAGATGACCAGGGCTCAGGAGCAGTTGACCAGGCAGACTCGTATTTTGACACCTGCGGATGATCCAGCGGCTTCGGCTAAGGTATTAGGGCTGGATCAAAATCTAGCGCAGACCGAGCAGTATCAGAACAACTCTATTTTGCTGAGAAATAATTTGGCATTGGAAGAAACGGCTTTAACGAATATGCGTACTTCCATGGATCGAGCTCGTATCCTTACTATTGCAGCTGGTAATGGTGCATATGCTGATCAGGATTTACGGGCACTTTCAGCAGAGTTACGTAATATTCAGGTAGAGCTTCTTGACTTGATGAATACACAGAACTCTGAAGGTGGTTATATTTTTTCAGGTTATCAGGATAAAAACATGTCTTATGTATTTAATCCGGTGACTGAGAGTTTTGAGTTTCAGGGCGATGACGGGCAAAAGTCATTACAGCTTTCTGCCACCATTGCATTGGCTGGTAACGATAGTGGGAAGTTTGTATTTGATGATATCAATGGGCGCTATAAGACTACTGAAGCACTGATTAGTGCTGGTGGAGCAACCTCGGCTGCAGTAACGGTTAGCAATCAGAGTCGTTTTGATCGTTTTTACCGCGAAAATTACGACAGCCTCAACCCGGCCAATAATGATTATAATGTTGTACTTACCGCGCCAGATCTGTACGAGATACAACGTAATGGTGCTTCTTTGGTGCCTCCGGTAACAGGAACTTTCCAACCAGGACAATCCATTTCGTTTCAAGGCCTTGCCATTGATATTAACGGGCCAGCCGTGCCGGGCCAGGTTGATTTTTCATTGGAAGCCCCCCGTAAGGTCAATATCCTGGACACACTGAGTGAGTTTATTCAGATTTTGGAAGATCCCAACATTAATCAAGCCATATTGGATGAGGGTATACAGGATGCGCTGGTACAGATCACTAATGCATCAGATCGGGTGGATAATGTAATGGCCAATATAGGCGGCCGGATCAATGTATTGGACAGTGTGTTCGAGACCAATGAAGATCTAAAAATTAATAATAAGTCGTATAGGGCAGACTTGTCAGAAGTGGATTATGCGAAAGCTTTAACTGAAATTACCAAACAGGAAATTGCTTTGCAGGCGATTTCAGCCACCTTTACTAAGGTTTCCGGTGTGTCTTTGTTTGATTTTATCCGCTAAAGCTTTATGCAGATAAATACTTTAAATATGGTTTAGCCTGCATTTTTGGTAGCTAACCAAAAAAAACTTAAATTTCTCTAAACTTCTGTCTGTGGCTTCCGATAAATAAGTATCTGAGTTGATGTTGCAATGAACGGACAGCATCAGGGTACAGCGCCACAGGCAGGAGACTTACCATGTCACTTTACGTCAATACCAATACATCTTCTTTGAACGCGCAGCGTCAATTGTTCAACTCCGGTAATGCACTGGATGTGGCCTTTAAGCGCTTGTCCTCTGGCTTTCGCATCAACAGCGCTGCTGATGATGCGGCCGGCTTGCAAATCTCGAATCGACTGACCAGTCAAATCAATGGTCTGGATCAAGCTGCC
>NZ_JAUHLI010000020.1:0-54719 GCF_036325985.1 Alkalimonas cellulosilytica | reverse complement strand
GGATTACCACTATTTTGATGAACCGGCTTTGTATCGGCAGCAGGATTAAATGGGCTTTTCCAAAACTCAAGCAACATGCCAATGCGGTGAGGTTGCCTTTCGTTTCGGGCCGAGAGGCACGGATGACATTTTCCAAGCATGGATATTGTTGGCTACAAACTAGACAGGAAGAAAAACTGGGTACGATATACGATTTCCCACTTTTTACCCATTCAAGTGTTTTCAAAATTTTCACCCAAGAAGAAAGTACATAAGTCACTTTTCTCTTTAGAGTACAAAGATGTATTGATGCCACCACTCAAGCAGTGTAATCTGCAGTACATTTGCAGTATTTTGAGGGCATTTGATGGCGGTAACAAAAACGGCAACGCTTACCATTAGGGTCGATCCCGATTTAAAAGAAGCCCTTCGAACTGCAGCTCAAGCAGAACACAGATCTATTGCCAATATGATAGAAGTTATGATTCGAGAGCATTGTCTGAAAAACAAAATAGCCATCGGTCAGCCCAGTGAATCAAATCAACGTAGGGAACGTTAAGCATGATTAAGACAGTAAAACAGGCATGTCGTTTTAATCCTGTCATTCAGGATTACCGGATGAGTCAGGGAATTGAGAACCTGGCTGACCTTATTTATGACGCTGGTGATGGTAGAGATTTCTTCTCTCGTAACTATGTTACTCACGGTATGGAGCAGCTATTCCGCGAAGGTATGCTGCGGCTGTCTGGTAAGTCTGATCAAGCGGTATTTGAACTAACACAAGCAATGGGTGGCGGTAAAACCCACATGATGATCGCGCTTGGCTTATTGGCAAAGCATGCTCATTTGCGCCCTGAAGTGTTGCCAAGTGAGTTGAATCAACGTCTTTCATTTGGCAATGCGCGGATTGCCGCGTTTAACGGTCGTAACAACCCAGATAATTATATTTGGGGTGAAATTGCCTCACAGCTTGGCGAATCTGAAAAAATAAAGCCGCACTGGGTAAATGGCCCTAAAGCTGTTGATCAGCAAAAATGGAAAGAGATTATTGGTGATAAACCAACTCTTATCATGATTGACGAGCTGCCGCCTTATCTGGATGTTGCCAGTACGCAAGTATTGGGTTCTGGCACGCTGGCTAATATGGTGGTTTATAGCTTAAGTAGCTTAATGAGTGCGGCACTGGAATTACCTAACTGCTGTATTGTTATTGCTAACCTTTCCGGCAGTTATAACGCTCAAACTAAAGCACTTAAAGAAGCTATCTCAAATCTTCAGCAAGAGACGCGTAGGCAGTCAATGACCATTACACCGGTACAGTTATCGGGTAATGAAATTTATGAGATCCTGAAAAAGCGGCTGATTGACGAGTTGCCTGATGAGCAAACCATCAGCGACATCGCTGAAGAGTATGCTCAGCAAATTAAAAAAGCGGAAGATAGCGGCTACATCATTGCTTCAAGCATTGAACAAATTGCCGATCAGGTAAGAGAAACCTACCCGTTCCATCCGTCGTTTAAACATTTAGTTGCTTTGTTTAAAGAAAACGAGGGCTTCAGGCAAACTCGTGGCTTAATGCAATTCACCGCCCGTTTGCTAAAAAGCGTGGCGCAACGAAAAGGCGATGATGTATTCCTGATTGGTACTCAGCATCTCGATCTGAACGACGAACAGGTCAAAGATGAAATTGAGCGTATATCATCTAAACTCCTCCCTGCGGTAACTCGTGATATTGCTGACAAAGGCGATGCAATCGCTGAAAATATTGATAGTGAGCTTAGTAACGATGCGGCCAGCCAGTTGATGACGCTTTTGCTGTCATCATCGTTATCTCGAGCTGTAGGTGGCCGAATCGGTTTATCTGAAAGTGAGATAGTCGAGTTTCTTGCTGCGCCCAATCGTAAGCCAGATGAATTTATTGCCGCCTTACAAAAACTGAGAGAGCAGGCGTGGTACCTTCATCGCGAAGATCAGCGTTTTTACATTAAAGAAACAGAGAACCTGTCGCGTCAGATTGAAAGAAACGCAAGGGACATACCTCAGACCAAAATTGATGACGCCCTAAAAAATAGACTCAAAGGCATTCTGCAGCCAGATCGCCGTAATGTGTATCAGGAAGTACAAATTTTACCACGCATTGATGACCTTAAACTGACAGGTCCGCGTGTGCTTATTGTTGTTAAACCTTATGGAAAAGTACCGTCCAGTGAGCTGAGCAACTTCTTCGAGTTCCAACAAGAAAAGAACAACCTTTTGGTACTTACTGGCCAAGACAGCATGATGGCAGATGCTGTAGAAGAACGCTTACGGGAATTATACGCTATTGAGCAGATTGCTGGTCGTTTAAAGCAAGGGGATACCTTGTACGAAGAAGCCAGGGATAGGAAAGAAGAAGCTGAAGGGCGTTTTATAAAAGCGTTATCTGCTGCTTATAACACGATTTGGTTCCCTGGTATCGAACCAATGGATGGATCCGAACGCCTGCTTAAAGTGACCTTGGATCAAGGTTTAAAAGTAGGGCAAGGCGATCAATCGGCAGAAACGCAAATTGAAAAGTTAATGGCAGATCCCAGAGCAAACTATAAACTGGCAGCAGATTTAAAAGATAAATTCAGTGAATATTTCGCGCTGGCTGAGGCTGAATTATGGCCTGAAGGGGCGAACAACCGCAGAATACCCTGGCGTGACGTTGCTAATCGGGCCAAATGCAATCCGGGCTGGCCCTGGATGCCAGGTAGCAGCGGTATGGATACCCTCAAGAATGAAGCCTTAAAACAAGGCCGCTGGCGCCTAGGTGAAGACGGCTACATTGAAAAAGGGCCGTTTCCAAAAGATAAAACTAGCGTCAACGTTACGCTTATCGGCAACAACACTGAATCCGGTGAGACAATCTTAAGCCTTACCCCTCGCAATGCAGGGGAAAGTCCGGTAATTCACTATTCAACTAAATCTGATGTTTTGGATACCGATCCTAAAGTCGATGATTTTGAGAGCTTCACTACAACGGAAGCCACACTGTATTTTAAAGTGGCAGACCCAACCGGTAAGTATGAGGTGGGGCCGGTCACACGCTGGCTTGCTGATTTAAAAATACGACATCAGGTAGAGCCCTCGGCTGATAAACGTAAAGTTACGTTACAATGCACACCTAAAGCTGAAATATATTACACCTTGGATGGCTCCAATCCGAAGGATGGCGAGCTTTATAGTCAGCCGTTTGAAATCGGTTCGGCTGCTACGCGCTTATTGGTATATGCGAAAGCTGGTGAAGCCACAAAAACAGCTGATTTCCAAATTCAGCATAGCGGTGACAAGACGGTCCATATTGACGATACCAAGCCAGCAAGTTTAGCAAGCACCAAGAAAGTGCCACTGGATACCACAGACAAGGTATTTAAGGTGATTAACCGCTTTAAAGACCAGGCTAACACCCATTTTAAAGGTGTACGGATTGAGCTGGGTGAAGGTGAAAACACGGTAAGTATTCGTTTTGGTGAGCGCCAAATTACAGCTGCCATGATTGAAGCAACAATTAACAATTTGCGTGATGTAATAAAAGAAGCCGATGCCAATGTATCTATCGCAATAAAAGATGGTGTCGATTTTGAAAATGGCTTTGAAGCGAGAGAGTTTGCCAAATTAGTGGGTATAGAGCTTAAGCCTGGCGACATTACTCAACATGAGTAACCGCAAAAAACTGAGGACAGAAGTATGGTTAAGCCACAGCACAATACTCCCAATACAGTGAATAAACATCCAACACTGGGTTTCGGTGTGCCTGCTACCAGTGATCCTCATCACTTTAAAGTGATTATTCCAAAGGCTAACTCTGGCAAGGTACAAATTAATGAGTATCTTGGATTGCAAGCGCAAAGCCAAGAATCTGCGGTAATCGAACGTGTGGTATTAGACCGAACACGTTGGACAGAAATCCGTGCCGAAGTGCAACGGGCATTTAATGCTCGGTTAAAAAGCTACAACCTTAAAACCAGTGCATGGCAGGTAGGGGAAAATGTGGTTGACCGTTTACTGGGCAAAGAGCTTTGTGTGCTGGCCTGGGCGGTTGAAGACATGGATGTTGGAAATATCTCTTTAGCTGTTCGCAACTGGCTAGCGCTCAGGCCAGAAGAACGTTGGTGGTTATTCGCCATGACAGCAAAAAGTACTGGTACGGTTGAGGATAGAGACGTTGGTTGGCGTATTGCGTTGCGCCATGCATTAGGCGATATAGTTCAATCTGAACAGCAAGAACTTAGTCAACCTAGCAGTAGCGTTTATATAAAGCACCAGTCCAAGAAGAGTGAGATACAAACGCCGTCAGCTGACTATGGTGCAGAGACACCTGTCAGCGATGAGATAGTATTACCGCAGGAACCCGATACTGAAGAGTCGTTGCTAACGTGTGAAGCTTCCCAGCCTGAACATATAGAAGCGCAGTCTGATAATGAAGCCACTGTATCTATCGAAGCTGATGGTGCCTTATTCCTATTTGAAGCGAAGCTAGCTAAAGCGGTAGGTCTCCCAATTGGTAACAACCATAGTCCGGAATTTCTGGTAAAAAAAGGTTCTACAGCCAATATTGCTCTAGCAAAATCGTTACGACCAGCCATACGAGATTTACGCCAGCAGCTGCTTGAAGATGATGTGCTGATTATAGATGGCGAGGTATACAGCTTCACAAAAGATTATTTATTTAAAAGCCCCAGTGCAGCGGCTTGTGTAATTGCCGGCAACCCACGTAGTGGCATGGATGCTTGGCGTGATTTTCATGGGCGCAGTTTAAAAGAGCTAGGTTACGGCAAAAAGAGCTAGTACCAACTAGTACATATTGCAGAACATCCAGAATACTTACTTAAAGCAGGCTTTGATAAGGAATAATACAAAGCGTGTCGGAGAACATTATAAATGGCAGAACCCATTCCATACGCGCTAAAAGACGCGCCTACACTTATTGAAGCTGCATATCCAGCCCAAAAAATTTCATTCGAAGCCCAAACTGAACGTAAAGCAGTTGGCGCTCAGACATTGACTGGTCTAGGTTCTTATTGGAAAGGGCGTAAGCCACTCATTTTAGTTCGTTCAATTATATTGGGGTGTCTTTTACCGCAGACAGAAGATACTGAAAAGGACCTAGAAATATTTGAAATGCTGATGGGCTTTGATATCGAAAGCCTTGCAAAACGAGCCCTTATCCAAAATGAAATTAAACCAGCAGACATTGCGGCTAGAGTTAATCTACCTAATCCTTGGGATTATTTTAGCCACAACGTAAAAGAGACAGATGAAAACTTTAACGAAATTGATACTCTGAAGTTCCCAATTAACAGCGATGGTCTTGGATTAAAGCTGCGTTGGCGCCGTGATATCAAAGAAACTGAAAAAATTGAAGTTTTTAGAATGTTTTTGGAAACAATAGATGGTTACGAGGCAAAAGCTAAATTATGTAAAAGGCCGGAAGAGGTAGAACAAGACTGGCTTTATCAACACATATGGCCACAAGTAAATGACCATCTGAAAAGATTTGGCATTAAAGCCAGGTCAATTCAAGAAATAATTGAGCAGTTAGGTTTGCTCCGCTATGGACGTCGCCCCAAAATTGGAGACACATTCAGCGGTGGAGGTTCAATACCATTTGAAGCTGCAAGATTGGGATGTGATGCGATAGCCTCTGACTTGAATCCAGTTGCTTGCACATTAACTTGGGGGGCATTTAACATAGTTGGAGGTGGAACAGATGCATTCCAAGAATTATCAAAAGAACAAGAGAGAATCAGCCTAATAATGGAAGAGCGCATCTCCAAATTAGGGTTGGAAAGCGACGCTCACGGCAATAAAGCTAAAGCATATCTATACTGCCTTGAAACGAAATGCCCTGAAACTGGATGGATGGTACCACTTTCACCTTCATGGGTTATTTCAACTAAACGTAATGTTGCAGCAGTGCTAACGCCCAATTATCAAGAAAAAAGATTTAACATTGAAGTTAAATCGGGTTTAACCAATCACCAAATTGAATATGCCAAGAAAGGAACGGTTCAAGATGGCTGCATGGTTTACGAACTGGATGGTAAAGTTTATCGCACACCGATTAAAACAATTCGTGGTGAACACAAAGATAATGAAGGAAATACAAAAAATAACCTCAGGCACTGGAATAAAACAGATGTGGCGCCTCTAAAAGAGGATGTATTTCAAGAGCGACTATACGCAATTCAATGGTTTGATAAAGATTCGCTCGACGAAAGCAGACCATCCAGTTTTTTTGCTAGCGTAACTCAGGCAGATCTAGATAGAGAAAAGATTGCCTTTGATTATGTTCAAAGAAATATTGAACACTGGCAGAGTTCAGGGTTGATGCCAGATATGGAAATTGAAATGGGCATCGAAACAGAGGGACCGATCCGAACCAATGGATGGTGTTACTGGCATCACCTAATGATGCCTAGAGCAATAATCGAAGCTGTCTGGTTGAAAGAAATAGCAGGGAATAGTCGATGGCTTCCATTTTGGTTATTTCGATTTGTCGATAACAACACTAAGTCATGTCGATGGAAAGTTTCTCAGTCTGGTGGTGATGGTGGGGCGCTTTCTACTTACGATGATCAAGCTCTTAATACGTTTTTCAATTGGGCAAATAGATCTTTTAATGTCACCCCTTGGCGGATAAAGCCCGCTAGAATTTCACTTAACACGGGTTCTTCAAAAATAATTTGTAAAAGTGCGCCAGAAGTATCTGAGACTGCCGATTGTTTTATAACTGACCCCCCATATGCCGATGCAGTGCATTATCATGAAATTACTGAGCTTTTTATTTCTTGGTTGAGGACGAATCTACCTGCAGAGTTCGATAGTTGGACTTGGGATTCCCGGCGTGCATTAGCTATCAAAGGTTCTGGTGATGACTTTAGAAAGGGAATGATAGCCGCTTACAAGGCTATGGCAGACCACATGCCGTTTAATGGTATGCAGTGTGTGATGTTTACCCACCAAGATACTGGTGTTTGGTCAGATATGATAGGAATTTTTTGGGCTGCGGGATTACAGGTCGTTGGTGCCTGGTATATAGCGACTGAGACAACAAGAGAACAAAAGAAGGGAGCCTATGTCCAAGGCACGGTAATACTGATGCTGCGCAAGCGACCTGCCGGTGAAAACCAAGGCTTTAAACAGCGTTTGCTGCCTGCAGTGAGGGCCGAGGTAAAACGCCAGATTGAGACCATGATGCACCTTAATGATGAAGTGAAGGACAAGTTAGGCGAGCCTGTCTTTAACGATTCTGACCTGCAAATGGCGGGTTATGCGGCGGCACTTAAGGTGCTGACATCCTATACCCATATTGGCGGTGAGGACGTGACTAGCTTTGCACTTCGGCCACGTACCAAGGGCGAAGTAACAGTTGTTGACGAAATTGTGCAACAAGCCGCTGAGGCTGCAAACAGCCTGTTGGTGCCAGAAGGGTTATCTGCCGACACCTGGCAAAAAATAAACGGCATTCAGCGTTTCTATTTACGCATGATGGATATTGAAACCACCGGTGCTGCTAAGCTCGACAACTACCAAAACTTCGCCAAAGCCTTCCGCGTGGCTGATTATAGCCGGGTTATGGGCAATATGGCGGCGAACAAAGCGCAGCTAAAACAAGTTCGTGAGTTTGCGCCGCGTGATTTAAGCGATAGCACTGAGATTGGGGTTACCTGGCTTGGCCATTTAATTATTGGCTTGCAGCAAATACTCAATGAAAAAGAGCCACAAACTGTGATTAGCCAGTTGCAAGCCGACTTACCGGACTTTATGGAAGTTCGGCCAATCTTGATTGATATGCTTAGCTTTATTGAAAAGAAGGTCCCTGAACAAGCTACACGCGATGCGGCTGAAGTGCTTGGGGCTCGTTTAAAGAATATGCGCGCTTTGGGTGAATGAGCCAGGTGTATCAATGATCAGATCTAGCGCTATTAACTGAGCAATGGCCAAGGATGGAGACCCAACACTAATGAGTATTCGTCGATTTTCATCACGCACTCACAGTCTGGATAGTAGCTTTTTACTGCAGCACCTAAAAGGTGCTCGCAGTTACAAGCGGATTGCGGGGTACTTTACCAGCTCGTTATTTGAAGTTGCCAACGAGCTTATCGAGTCTATTCCTAACGTAAAAATCGTTTGTAATGTTGATATCCACCCAGATGATTTAAAAGTTGCGCAGCTTCGCGAATCTAAAATGATTGGCCGCTGGAATGAGCGGGATATTGAAGCCGAAAGCTTGCTCAACCGTGACCGTTATCGTCGTTTGGATAGCTTCCTGGCAAAGCACGGCCAGGCTATTCGGGTAGCGCCAGATAGTATTTGTGGCTTTTTACACGGCAAAGCAGGGGTTATTGAGCTAGCTGATGGTAAAAAGATTGGTTTTATTGGTTCCATGAATGAAACCAGTAATGGCTGGCAGCGCCATTATGAAATCCTCTGGGAAGACGAATCGCCAGAGGGCGTGCAGTGGATTGAGCAAGAGTTTGATTTTTTGTGGAATGCGGCTAAGCCCTTACCTGAAGCAGTTATCCGAGAGGTAAAACGACGTGGCTACCGTCGCGAAGTGTTGTTTGAAGAGATTATTGAAGATGACGATATCGCGCCAGCTGCACTGATTGAATCTCCACTTTATCGGCAAGGCTTTTCATTACAGCCCTGGCAACAAGGGTTTGTGAGTGAATGTGTGCGGCATTACCATAACCATGGCATCGTGCGCTTATTGATAGCCGATGAAGTGGGGTTAGGTAAAACCCTGGCGATGGCAACGGCTGCCTTATCACTTTGCTTACTAAGTGACAAAGAGCATAAAAAACGTAAACCTGTCATTATTTTTGCCCCTGCAACGCTATGTGAGCAGTGGCAAGTTGAGATGATTGATAAGTTGGGTATTCCCTGTGCCCGCTGGCAAACTCAGAAAAAAGTTTGGCTAGATCCGGAAGAGCGAATTATCTCCCCCGCAGGCCAGGAGCAAATCGCTAAATGTCCGTTGCGAGTGGGAATAGTGTCCACAGGCCTGATGATGCGGGATTCATTGGAAAAACGGCATTTATTGGGCTTACGCTATGGCGTTGCTATCCTTGATGAAGCGCACAAGGCACGCAGCCGGCAAGGTTTTGGCAAAGACGCTGGCACTCATAATGAATTACTCGCTTTTATGCGCGATATTGCCGCATGCTCAGACCACGTTATTTTAGGCACCGCAACCCCAATTCAAACGAAGCCCGAAGACCTATGGGATCTCGTCGGTATTTTGCATCAAGGTGCCGGGAATTTCGTTTTAGGTAACGATTTTTCGAAATGGCACCGTTCAAAAGAAGTGCTGCCTATTCTCTCAGGTGAACAGCGCGTAACGGATCCAGGTTTTGCCTGGGAGTTATTGCGCTCGCCACTGCCAGTAGTTGACTCATCTAACGAAAGATATGCCCGCCGTTTATTTAGCGCTATTCGCCAAGATCTGGAACTAAAAGATCAGAATGGTAGATGGGATATCAAAAACTCACTATCAGACTTATCAGAAGATTCGTTTGAATACCTTGAAGAAGAGCTAGATAGGGACATTGCAGGAGCTAGCTTCTTTCAGCGTGAAAATCCGTTTATTCGTCATATCGTGTTAAGGAAGCGGGTAACCCTGGAAGATGCCGGTTTATTACCACGCATTGGTGTGGATGTTCATCCAGATAGGCAGCTTTCCAGAGTAGAGCACCAGTTTAATAGCTTATTTGAGGGTAAAGCGTTACGTACCAGCGAAGATTTCAGGCAGGCTTACGCAGAGGCTAGGCACTTTGGTAAGGCCCTGGCACAAAGTGGCAAGGGCAGCGGCTTTATGAAAAACTTGATGGAACAACGTATTTGCTCAAGCATCACCGCTGGCTTAAACACGGCTAGAGCGCTCTTGGAAGGGCGTACGGTTGAAGAAGAAAGCGATGATGAACTGATTGAGGTTAAAGCTGAATCATCAGCGGAGAAAGCCGTTTTACAGCGAATGATCGCTAGGCTTGAACATATTGAGGAAGATCCAAAGCTCAATGCCATTATTCATTATCTTGAGAAAGAGCAGTGGTTGAAGTTCGGCGTGATTATCTTTAGCCAATACTACGATACCGCCAAGTGGATTTCAGACTCCTTAGCCGCGCGCTATCCAAATCAGGCAGTAGGGCTTTATGCGGGTGCCGGGCGAAGCCGCCTGTATCAGCAAGGTGAAAGCGTTAATATTGAGCGTGAAACCCTTAAGCGTATGGTTGCAGAGCACCAATTGGAGATCATGGTAGCCACAGATGCAGCATGTGAAGGTTTAAACCTGCAGACATTAGGTACACTGATTAACGTTGATTTGCCTTGGAACCCGACCAAGTTAGAGCAACGCATTGGCCGCATTAAGCGTTTTGGCCAAGTGCGCGATAAAGTCGATATGTTGAATCTTGTAAACGAACAAACCGTTGATGAAAAGGTTTACGAAAAACTCTCAGAGCGGATGCAAGACCGGTATAACTTATTTGGCTCATTGCCTGACACCATTAAAGACGAGTGGATTGAAGATATTGAAACCATGGGCGAAAAAATGGATGAGTACATAAACGCCCAAAAGCAGGCAAATGGCTTTGATTTGCGCTACACCGACACTATGTCACCTTCTGAGAAAGATTGGCGGGATTGCTCCAACGTGCTATCCAGGCGTGACTTTACGCAATTGATGACCACAGGTTGGAGTGAAAACAAATGAGCGCTGGAAAAATGATTACTTATGATCAACTGATGTCGCCGCTACTGAAAGCTCTCTTTAGTTTGGGTGGGTCTGGCAGTATTGACGAAATTTATGAAGCAGTTGTTGAGCAAGAAAACTTTGATGAACAAACATTGGCTGTTCTACATAATCCAGAGAAGAGTAGCCAAACTGAGATCCACTACCGTTTAGCCTGGGCACGAACTTACTTAAAAAAAGCAGGCTACCTGGAAAACTCATCCAGAGGTGTGTGGGCTTTAACAGATAAAGCCAAGCAAATAAGTGAAATTGATAGCCGAGAGATAGTTAACTTTGTTCGCTCGCTGGATAAGCAAAGCCAGCAAATTAAGGCTGATGCAGTTGAACCTGGTAATTCATTTGTTGAACCGCCAGAAGAGGTTTTGGCCTGGCGAGAGCAGTTACATCATATTCTTATTGAAGAAATGAGCCCTGATGCTTTTGAAAGGCTTACCCAGCGGATGTTACGGGAATCAGGTTTTGTGCATGTAGAGGTAACTGGCAGAACTGGAGATGGAGGCATTGATGGTAAGGGTATCGCACGAATAAATGGCCTGATGAGCTTTCATATTGCTTTTCAGTGCAAAAAGTATAAAGGCTCCGTTGGTGCACCTGAAATCAGGAATTTTCGGGGTGCTATTGTTGGGCGAGCAGATCGCGGTATGTTTATCACCACAGGAAGTTTCACCAAGGCAGCCATTGAAGAGGCAAATCGCGATGGTGCCGCGCCTATAGATCTTGTTGATGGCGATCAGCTCGCAGATAAGCTTAAAGAGCTGGCGCTAGGCATCAAAACAGAGCTGGTTGAAAAGGTAACGGTTGAACCTGGCTGGTTTTTGAATTTGTAATTATGGTTTGTTTTGTAAATTTAGCGCACCGAAAAAAGATTATGTAGCGTTTTGAAGAGCCCGGCCACTTTAGTAGTAACTGGCCATGGCTGGTAAATTCTTCCAATCATTTAGGCGTGATTAATTGAATTAAAAAGCTGGATAGATTCAGGGATCGATTTAAATCGATAGGAATTTTTTATCGACTTATTACCCTGATGGTTTTAGGTTGCATTGATATTTATATCTTTATGATATTTTAAGGTTTGGAAGGTTCTGCTTTATTCTTTTGAGTACAATTTAGTTCAGAAGAGCGAATAATTAAATTAAAAAAAGTATTTTTTCATTTTTTGAAATCATTGGGTTTTCCATGCACAGTACTCATGAGTTTAACTGTAAGGAGAATCGTTCAATGAATTTAATTCGTATTAATCAGGTATTACAAATTGTCGGCGTGAGCCGCTCGCACTGGTATGCGTTGATTAAAAATGGTCAGGCGCCAAAACCGGTTAAATTGTCTGAGCGGGTAGCCGTTTGGGTGAGAGAGGAAGTGCTGGATTGGATCCAGAGTAAAGTAGCCGAGCGCGAGCAACGTTAGCCAGCTCGACTCTGCTTTAGGTGTTGCAAAGCAGCAAGAATTCGTTAGTTTTGTAACACCTAAAGCACCACCGAGCCATCTGATTGGCTGCAAGCCTTGCAGGTATTGGCAGTTCGACTGCTGACCTGGAAGTCGAACTGGTTCTGACTGCGAACGATAGTTTGATTCCGTTTTATTGCTGTCTGATACCGATTTACGGTAGATTGATTCTGTTTTGTGAGCTATGATTGCTTTTATTCGGTAATAAAGTTCCGGTGGCAGGGTGAAGAAGCTTACGTTGCAGTTGTTCAATCAGGGACGGTGGTGGGATGCAGCCGAACTCAACTTTCTGGGTGATGATCTCAGCAGTCCTGTTCGGCTGAGCTATCTGAGCGCGTATATTCGTGATGCGGCCAAGTACGACACCGTTGACAGTTGGGCTTGTTCAGTCAACGCACCGGTTAGCATCTTGCCTGTCGATTACCCTGGTTGGCCTTCGTTGCTGGACGACTTGTTGCCGGTTGGCAAATCACGTGACTGGTGGCTGAATTATCTTGATGTCAGCCGACAGAGTATTTTTTCGCAAAACTTCGCTTTACTAACCCATGCCTGCACGGCACCTATTGGTAATCTTCGCATTAAAGAGTCCGTTGCTTTAGCAAGTGGAGTCAACCAAAAAGCCTTTCCTCTCGATGCCGTTGTGGCGCTGCAACACGATTTTTTGGAGTATGCCAATGAGCACGGCGCTGCGGTTGGCGGTGCGACCGGGGCTGTTGGGGTTGCACCAAAGCTGCTGTTAATGGTGAGCGGCCAGTCGGTATACATCGATGCAGATTTTGCTGGCAAACCCCTAAACGCCATTCCATATTTGACCAAGTTTGCCCGCAATCAGCGCACTGCCCGTGATAATCATATTTTACAGGCCGAAGGTGCATTTTACCGCATTCTGGCCGAGGTTTTACAAGGGACTGAGATTGCCAGCCTGGATGCAAGCCGGATGATGATGCTGGAACATGAAGGCCAAACCAGCTTGTGGCTTCCACGCTTTGATGTTGTGGTTGAGGAGGGCAAAACGGTTCGGCTGGGTATGGAAAGCATTTACTCAATGCTGAATGCCGGCCCTGGCAGTTATCAAAACCATTTTGCGGTGATGGACGCTATTTGGTCGAAAATAAGCCACTGTACCAGCATGTCGTCGGTTGATTTTGCCAAACAGTATCTGGCCAGGGATTTTCTGAATGTGATGTTTGGTAATTCCGACAACCATGGTCGCAACATCTCATTTTTGAAATCTCAGGGCGATATCCGGTTTGCTCCCATTTATGATTTTGCGCCGATGAAAGCGGATCCTGAAAACATCACGCGGCTTTTTAAGTGGGGCGAGCATTTTGAAATGGCTGGTGTTGTTCGATTTGACAAAGTGGTCCAGCAGTTAGCGCATTATGGCTCTCCGTCAGAGCTGCTGGATTTTTTAAACATGCTCAGTAAGCCCTTATTGCGTTTACCTGAGTTACTGCAGCAGCATGGGTGCCCATCTGAAATTATCAACTTTCCGGCCCTTGGTTTTTCTCGTGTGCATGAAAAGCTAATTGAATTGGGGGTGCAGCATGACAAGCTCGTCAGCTGAGCAACGGCTGGAGTTAATCCATGACATTGAAACGGCGATTGAGGCTGGGTCCCTTTCGCTGGGTGAGGCCATTCGGCGCATTCGTACCGAGCTGTATGGCATGACTCAAACGCAATACGCAGCGTACACCAAGGTGTCGGATAAAACGCTCAGAGACATTGAAAGAGGTCAGACGGATCCACGTTTGTCCGTACTAGCGAAGCTATTGGCTCCGGGTGGTTTTAAACTAAGCGCCCGCTTTGTGCCACGCAGAGTTGTTTAACCGCTTGAAAAAAGTGATGGTTATGATGAAACATTTGTTGATTGTCGACCTGGAAGCCACTTGCTGGGATGGTGATGTGCCTGGCCTTAATCGTCGTCAAACGGTTGAGGATATGGAAGTCATTGAGTTTGGCTGCGTAGTGGCAGAGCCCGATGGCACGGTGTTGGATGCTCAGTCGTTTCTGGTGCGCCCAGTGTTACGGCCACAGCTCAGTGCCTTTTGCACCCAGTTAACCGGAATTACGCAGCAGCAAGTAGCTGTCGCGCCAGTCTATGCGGAGGTGGTTCAAGCCGTAGATGCATGGCTTGCCGCGTATGAGCCGGTGTGCTGGGCGTCCTGGGGCGATTACGATCGCCATCAGCTGGATGCTGAGCGTCAACACCACGGTTGTGCACCGGCTTTTATGGGATTACCGCACAAAAACCTGAAGCAATTGTGGCGTGAGGGCAGGGCAGCTAAACGCCGCTCTGGTTTGCAAGCTGCATTGGCTTTTCATGGGCTTGCCTTTGAAGGCCGTCATCATCGTGGCATCGACGATGCACGCAATATGGCTCGGTTGCTTCCGTGGATCCCTTGTAATACGTTAGGCTTCAATAACAGTACGGTAAGCGGCATAAGTAAAAAATAGATGTTGGCTATATAGCAAACATTGTTGTTTTTTACTATAATGTTCGCCAATAAGCGAATATTGTGGGGCGGGTATGGCAAGCAGAATTGAAATTGGCAAAGCACTTCGCGCCAAAAGAACTGAGCTTGGTTATACACAACTGGCTTTATCTAAACTTACCGGCATTCACAAATCAACCATATCCGAAATTGAAAATGGCCGCTTTAGCGGATCTTTTGATATCTTTGAGCGTTTGCTTGATGCGTTGGGCTTGACCTTTGAAGTCGAGCATAAAACCCATCGTCTTCCGGATTGGGACGATTTGGATACCTTGTTCAATGAGGATGAAACATGACCAGTCCAGAAAGTACAGCGCTGCAATTGCCCGCGGTTTAAGAGCTTCGATTAAGCACTCTGTTGCAACGGTTCATGCAACCACAGCGGCCAGAAAACCATATCGTCACGATCGCAAGAAAAAATATGAGTAACGGGTTGATATCGGTAGCACTGAAATACCAGTTGAGCGGGGGAGAGCATGAGTGATACCTGGATTGTCGATCTGCGCCACTATCTCAATGAGTATGGCGCCATTGCCATAAGCTCAGGCCCTGGTTTGCGATTGGCAGAGTACTTTACTGCGATCACGCAAGAAACGACGGGAGATCCCTATGGGGAACAACTGTACCCCAAGGTTCCTTGTCGCAGGCGACCCAACCGTAAGCCGTGTGTTGGTGAAATTGCCAGCTATATTGATCCAGACGATCAACAGATTGTTTGGATTTGCCCTGTCTGTGGTGACAATGGCACGATATCAGGCTGGCAGGGCACGCTGTGGGACCTTACCCAAGCTGACACTACTGCACACTAGGTTGGCGTGAACACACAAAAGCCAAACCATCACTTTTTTCGAGCCCGCAGTTTTTCTTGCGAATGAACAGCTAAATGAGTTAAGTGTTGAAGCAATTGGCAACGAATAAAACGTTGCGCGATATTGTAAAAATCCAGACGGTTCCTCGCTTGTTGGTGTTAACGAGGCTATAGGGTTCTCGGTCTTGAGCTGAATGGCGGCTCGAAAATGTGCTCACGCAATATAGTGAAAGTTATAAACTGAGAAGTAGCTTTGTATCATGCAGCGGTTGTTCAACCGCTCGAAAAAAGTGATGGTTTATGGCCCAATACCTGCTGGGCTGTTGATGTGCTTGTCCTGAATCGTCGCCAAAGTGTTATTGGATTTCAAAGGCTTGTTCGCATATTAGCGAACCTATCTACGCTAGCATGAATTAACGCATAGGGAGTGAATGATGGAAAAAATGCTATGGCTTGTCCCATTATTGGTGGCCACTGTAGGCTTAGTTTTATTGCTGCGAAAGCATGTCAAAACCAAGCATGGTGACTAACGGTGCTGGTTGCCGCCTGTGCGGCGCAATAATGCACACTTGATACTTTGTATCCATGACCTGACAAGTTTGTTAGGGCAGGCTGGCTGCAAAGCGGCTGTCATACTTCCCGTGCTCACGAACCTCACTGTTTTAAGGCTGATGCCCATGATCAAAGCCAAACTGGCCTGCTTTATCCCTGTAACTACCATTGCTCTATGGATGCTCTGGTTTTGCTATCTGTCCTGGATAGAGTCAGAGCCAAGCCTCAGTCTGTTGTACCTTAGCCTTGCCAGCACGGGTTTCACCCTGCAAGTTTTAGGGTACTATGCCTACCTGCGCTACTATGTTCCTAAAAACCAACACAGTGTGCTGTATGCCATTTTGTATACTATGGTGTATGGCGTTGTGTTTTTGCGGTCACGTTCTACGAAATAAGCATCACTTTTTCTGAGTTCAGGTCACCAAGGAGGTTGCATGCTGTCATCCATGCTGTGGTTGTTGCCTATGGCATTGCTTACAGTTGGTCTGCTGTGGGTTGTGCAGTCATGTTCTAAAGATAAATAGCAACCAGAAGGCGGCTTCATCCTTTGGTGCCTGTCAGAAAGTGCTTGGTACTTAAAGGCGTTGCCTTAAGCCTTGATGGCAAAGTAAGCCTTGTCACGCTTTAAAACAAGGAGGCTGTTTGCGGGGGCTGCTGCCGGCTAAACTGAAACAAAGACTCCAGAGTTTTAATGCCAATGCCGGGTACTTTTGCCAGCTGGTTGAGCTGGCAAATACTGCCTTCCTCCAGTACGTTCTTTATCGCTTCCAGTCGCTTGATACTAATTGACGTTTGCTGCTTAAGAGCCTGCAGGCTATGGTTCGTAAATAAAGCTGCCAACTGATCGTACAAATCATCTTTAGCGCAAGGGTCGTAGCAATAAATGTGCACTGGGATCTCTGCGGCCATTGGCAGCAAATGTTCTTGCATCTTTTGCAAAACCTGATCTGCTGGCAAGCCGCCTTTATCTGCCCCTAACAAAGGCAGGGCGATGCTGGTAATGCCGCGTTGTCGATAAGAGCTTGCAAGGTTTTCAAGCCCTTGTGTGACATAGGACCAATGCGATGGCTGCTTCCAGCTGTTTTTGGTTGGAAAGTTTAAAACGAAACGCTCCGGCCCCTTGTAAAGCCAGAGCTTACCCGGGGTGAGCAGTCCATCCGAGCACAATTGTTGGTAGCGTGCGAACATCTCGGGGTAGCGAAAGCGGCATTCCAGTGCGATGCCGGCTCCCATTACACCCTCGCAATTGACGGTATTGACCAACGTTTGTGCATTGCTGGTAAAAATATTTCCTGTGATTACATCTAGGCTCATGCGTAGGCTCTCTGGTAGGTTTGATAAAAAAATGCATCCGGGTTCATGTGCGTAGCCAACCCATAATCGGTTTCCAGCTGCGCAAGCAGGTTTGGGTTGGCAACCTCAGCAGCCACAATGGCTTTAAGCGGAATGCGGTTGTGCACTAAAACTTCAGCCCCCCGAGCTACAGAGCCATTCTGAAAGTCTTTCCAATACGTGGCCTGAATCACAGGCCAGTCGATGATAGCAGCACAGACACCAGGCGCAAACCGCTCGCAATTAGCGGCGACATTGTAACGTGACGTGACGCATTGCTTCGGGTCCATCTTGGTTAAATCAATTTTCAGCCAAACCAGTCGGGCATGCTCCATTCGGCGGCAAAACATCATGGGGTTGCGTTGAGTAACAAAAGTAGGCACGAAATCGTGCACAGGCCGGCCCAATACCCGTTTGGCATGGCGGCGCTGTTGCGCCGTCGCCAGCGAAATGTCGGTATAAGCAACCTGCTGTTTGCTCAATTCATTTTTGCATAAAATGCCGTGCCCACCGAAAAAAATGGAGGGTAAATTATCCACCATTGTCAAATGCCAGCTATGGCTCAGTAAAGGCAGCGATTGTGAATGATTGTAGGCTTGCATAGCACCTCCGGCATGACGACGGGTGCTAGGTTAGCCCACCTAAATGCAGCAAGGTGGCTTCACAAGTTTGTATTAAAGTTCGTACAGCTGGTGCAGCTCATTCAAGGCGTGCCGCTGTTTCAAACGGCTTTGCGGATCAAACACCACAACGGTGTTTTGCTTCATCGACATCACCTGGTGCCAGCTGCCTGAAGCTTTGTGTTTTAGCCGTTGTTTAATACTGGGCTGCTGCACGGTTTTCTGTGCATTTTGGGGTGGGTTGTTGTTCGGCTCTGCTGCTTCATCGGCTTGCTCAAACCAGCCAGCTTTTTGTGCATAAAGCCGAAGTGCCGGCAACATGCCCCCCTGAATGGCAGTACCCGAATGTCGTTTTTTTAGAATTTCCGACGCCTCGGCAACAGGCAAATGTTCTGCAATGCTGTTGCTGACAGGCAAAACCACCGCCGTTTCATGTTTGGCACGGGTCATCGCCACATAAAAGTTGCAGCGCTCAGACTCATGCATCGTCGCTGAGCGACCCCAGTGTTCATCGCATAACACCACCACGTAGTCGTACTCCATGCCTTTGTGATAATGAGTGCTGCCAAGTACCAGCTTGTGATTGGCCGAGGCTGTGCTATTGTCATACTTTTCATTCAGCTTTGCTGCCAGGATCGCCAGCGGTTTTCGCATTCGCTGGCACATATGCAATACAACCTGGTAATGCGTGATCAGTTCTTCTGAGCCCTCCTCACTCAAAATGCTGTTTTCCGCAATACGTTCGAATAGCTGTGTTTCCCGGTAGTAAGCGGCAAGGGTTTTGGCACCGCAGGTGGTCTCCACGGGCAACTGCAAGGCCAACTTTACATGACCCAAGACTTTCGCTGCAGGGCCACCTTGTTGGGCAAGCAGCCCATCCACGACTTGGCGCAGTTGCTCTTTCGCAGCATTGGCAAGCATCCTGGCAAGATGCTGCTTGTCTTGCTTCGAAATTGGCTGTTGAGGTTGGCTTAACAGACTGCTCAAATGCTGCTGCCGCTCTTGCTTTGTTAACCGATCCCAATCCTCACTTTGCAGTGCGCTCAAGGCTTGTACCAAAGCAAATGCCTTGTCATTGCTCAGCTTGTAATCCTTCTTAATGTTGTAGGGAATGGCACGAAAGCGAAGGGCCCACTGCAATGGATCCAAATGGCTCCAAAGTCGTGCAATCACAGCAATACGTGCATTTGGATACTTTTTTTGCAAAGCCGTAATTTTATCCAGCACCGTGTTGATTGTGTTTTGAGTGGGATGAAGCAGCAAAGGTGTCGGGGTATCCAGTTGGCTGACGGTGACCATGGAATGGCGGATACAGTTTTTCTGGATCAAGGCTTGTGCCACCATCGCTTGATGGTGGCCAAACCGAAAGGTGTTGCTTAAGGTAAACACCTGGCGTTTTAAATGCGGTATCTCGAAGCTCAATAACGCTTCCGGAACGGCCTCACGCCATTCGTAGAGCGACTGATCAACATCTCCCACCATAATCGCCGTGTGTGCATGCTGGCAAAGTAAGCGAAACAGCTCAAACTGAATGGGGTTTAAATCCTGGGCTTCATCCACCATCACCACACCGTATGCGGGCGCGCCATCCTGACGCAGTTGCTTGGCATAGCAATGCAGCCAGTCCTCATAAAAAAGAACCGACTCTTGCCGGCGAAGCCGTTCAAAAGCATGGTAAGCACGCTTAAGCGGATGATTGGAAGCGACTTCGGTGGCAACCTGAGCTTTGACGCTATCGATTAAACGGCCCAGATCCCGCATATCGGCACTTGAAAGATGGCTCTCTTTCAGGGCTTGTCGCATCATTTTATTTTTCAGAGCAGTATTGTCAGTGCCCGTATCAAGCTGCTCTTGAAGCTCAAATTTCAGAGCCTTGTAAGCCAACGAATGAAAAGTGGCGACATCTACAGCGGGGGTATTTGTCTTTTCCAGCCGCTCTTTAAGCTCAATACTAACGCTGCGATTGAAGCACAGCATTAGTTTTTTTTCACCTGGATTATTGGCCTGTTGCACATACTGCAACAGGGTAGTGGTCTTCCCAGTGCCTGGGCCTGCAAATACCGTAGCAAAGCCATTACGGAATTGAAAAATCGCTTTTTGCTCATCGGTTGGGGTAAACAAGGCAATCACCACTTCAAAAAAATAATGAGCCCACCATATCACGGAGGTTTTAGGAGGCAAACCAACACAAACTTGTTGCCGTCACCGACAAGTTTGTCTACCACCCGTTAATCAACTCAGCAGCCATAATAGCGCCTCCGACCATGATGTTGACACAGGAGCTTTATGACTACTTTTTTTATCAGCCGTCACCCGGGTGCCATTCAATGGGTCAACCAGCAAGGGATCACGATTGATCGCTTTGAAGCCCATCTGCACCTGGACGATGTTGCTGCAGGCGATACCGTGGTGGGTACTTTACCCATTCCAATGGTCTTTGCACTGTCGCAAAAAGGCGTGCGTTATTTGCACCTGAGTGTTGAGCTGCCTTCCAGTTTGCGAGGTCAGGAGCTTAGTGCAGAGCAGATGACGGCACTAGGTGCCAGCCTGCAAGCCTACAATGTTGAGGCTTTGTAGTCATGGCAAGGCTTCGGCAGTATGTGATGGGGTACGATATCGGATGCAACCGCCGAAGACGGCGGGCACTTCGTATCTTGCGACCTTGTGCCGATCTGTACCAGGACTCGGTGTTTGACTGTCGTTTAACCGCTGATGAAGCCGATGCTATCCAACAAAGTCTGACCGAACATTTAGACGAGCAGGATGCATTGTTTTGCATTGCCCTGCCAGAAGCGACCCAAAGTTGGCAACTTGGGACTGGCCTTGAGCCTTTAACCGCAGGGTTGCTGGTCATCGAGTAAGAGAGCGCGTATGAGCACGGTGGTGATTGAAAAATACGACATCAGCTTGGAATACAGCACCGACTGCTTGGTGATCCGCTCACCTGATGCTCCCGTGCGCACCTTGCCGCTTCGGCGGATTAGCAAAGTAGTCTGTTTGCATAATGTTCAGCTTACCACGCAATTGCTTGGGCAGTTGCACCAACGTGGCATCGATTTCATCGTGCTCAATAGCCGTTACGTGAAGCATAGTTTTGCCTTGTATGCTGAAACGCATCAGGCCGCATTTCGCCGTTGCCAGCAATACCATTGGCAACTTGACCCTGGCAGCCGTTTGGTGTTGGCGCAGGCGCTCTGCCGCCATAAATTCATGCAATCTTTGCGGGCCGTGCCGGAGCAGACAGGCTCGTTTCGCGGACAATTTGAAATGGCGCTGGAGCGGCTACCCCTTTGTGGCAATGAAGAGCAGCTCCGGGGGCTGGAGGGCAGTGTGCAGCGTGGTATGTTTCGCTACTGGCGTCAGCAGCTTGATCCCAAATGGGGATTTGAACAGCGTTTACGCCGGCCGCCACCCGATCCGGTCAATGCCTTGTTATCTTTTGCTTACACCCTGGTGCACCATGAAGCTATCCGGCAGGCGAAACGCTTTGGCCTTGATCCGGATCTCGGGTTTTACCACCGGCTGGCTTACAGTCGCCAATCTCTGGCCTGTGATCTTATGGAACCACTTCGCCCGCAAGTGGAAGGCTGGATAGTGAACCTATTGCAGCAGGATGCTTTGACGCTTCGCCATTTTCGAACGAACAAAGACGCGGGCTGCTTGTTGGGCAAAGAAGGGCGCTTGGTATTTTATGACTTGTTTGAACAAAAGCTACCGCAGTGGCGACGATCCCTTGGCGCACATGCCCGCTGGCTTGGCAAAGTGATGCGGCAGCACCCAACCACGGGTTTAGAAGTAGTGGCATGAATAAACCAGAGCATTGGTACCTGATAGCATACGATATCCGCGATAAAAAGCGGCTGCAGCGCCTTTACAAATTTCTGCAGCGGCATTGCCTGGCTTTGCAGGAGTCGGTTTTAATGTTTCATGGCAAAAAAGATCAATGGCAACAGCTTCGTCAAGACATTCGTAAGCGGATAAAAATCAGCGAGGACGATGTACGGGTGTACCGCCTTCCACCAGGGGTTGGCATTGAATTTACCGGGCAACTGCCCTGGGCGGATGATGTCTTTTTTGGCGGCTACCCACCTTTTACACACAAAACACTTCCTGGTAGTTGAACCACTGGGTAGGCATGGTATAGTAGTTTTGCTCTTTGACAATATGCAGGAAAAAGCCAGTTAACTGGTCAAAAATCAATCAATTTTTTTCCTGTTGGAACTGGTTGTTTTTTATAAAGAAAAAAATAGCTTAGAGTCCAACAGTTGCCCCGACTTTTGAGGGGATTAAGACAAAAAGTTCGTGGTACTATGCGCTTGGATCATTGGTCCAACAGTTGCCCCGACTTTTGAGGGGATTAAGACTTTTCAAAGACCTCGGGGCCGAACATGCTGGGTCCAACAGTTGCCCCGACTTTTGAGGGGATTAAGACCTACTACCACGACCATTGCGCGCTAGCCTTGCTGTCCAACAGTTGCCCCGACTTTTGAGGGGATTAAGACCCAGCAGCGATTCCTATTACTAACTTATTCATAACGTCCAACAGTTGCCCCGACTTTTGAGGGGATTAAGACCCTTGCTGGATGAATTTTTCAACGGCCAGCGTGGTCCAACAGTTGCCCCGACTTTTGAGGGGATTAAGACAGACCAACGAGTTCCTTGTTGAACTGGCTTACGCGTCCAACAGTTGCCCCGACTTTTGAGGGGATTAAGACCGTTTGCTGGCATTGAGGGCTGCCTGTTCAGCGTCCAACAGTTGCCCCGACTTTTGAGGGGATTAAGACTATACAAGTCTACTGTATTCTCGATAGCATAGAGTCCAACAGTTGCCCCGACTTTTGAGGGGATTAAGACGAGCTGCTTACGCTTAGCTGCGTTTACAGCAGCGTCCAACAGTTGCCCCGACTTTTGAGGGGATTAAGACCATAGAGGGAGGGCCGCGGCCCTCCCTCTAAACGTCCAACAGTTGCCCCGACTTTTGAGGGGATTAAGACAAAGTAACCAGCTCCGTTGTGCCACTCTTCTTGGTCCAACAGTTGCCCCGACTTTTGAGGGGATTAAGACGGCTTCATACTCAGCCAGGTCGTCGTCGTAAACGTCCAACAGTTGCCCCGACTTTTGAGGGGATTAAGACTCGAGCGTATGCTCGACAGCGAAGAAAGCAGCGTCCAACAGTTGCCCCGACTTTTGAGGGGATTAAGACGCGGGAGCCGTTCCGCAATGGCGTCTTGATAAGTCCAACAGTTGCCCCGACTTTTGAGGGGATTAAGACTCACGGTTACGGACGCCATTTATGTGCTTTATGTCCAACAGTTGCCCCGACTTTTGAGGGGATTAAGACATTTCCACTTCACATCGAATCGATGCCTCTTTGTCCAACAGTTGCCCCGACTTTTGAGGGGATTAAGACTATTAAGATCGTCAAGGGTGGATATACTATCCGTCCAACAGTTGCCCCGACTTTTGAGGGGATTAAGACTACGAAGAGCTTGACGCTGTTCGATAATGTCAGTCCAACAGTTGCCCCGACTTTTGAGGGGATTAAGACTTTACAACTACAACCGTATCAAGATTAACCACGTCCAACAGTTGCCCCGACTTTTGAGGGGATTAAGACATCCAGCACCAAATGGTAGATGCGGGTTTGGTAGTCCAACAGTTGCCCCGACTTTTGAGGGGATTAAGACCTTACTTTGTCCAATACATCGGAGTCGTTTTGAAGTCCAACAGTTGCCCCGACTTTTGAGGGGATTAAGACCTACCGACACCATTACAGCCGTCACTGATTATGTCCAACAGTTGCCCCGACTTTTGAGGGGATTAAGACAAACGTTCTGTGGTGGCTTCGATGTCTTGAGCGTCCAACAGTTGCCCCGACTTTTGAGGGGATTAAGACGTTAAACCCTCGACAGCACTCACCGTTGAACTGTCCAACAGTTGCCCCGACTTTTGAGGGGATTAAGACAACCAAGTGGCTGTTTTGATGTTTGTCCAGCTGGGTCCAACAGTTGCCCCGACTTTTGAGGGGATTAAGACTACGAAGAGCTTGACGCTGTTCGATAATGTCAGTCCAACAGTTGCCCCGACTTTTGAGGGGATTAAGACATCCAGCACCAAATGGTAGATGCGGGTTTGGTAGTCCAACAGTTGCCCCGACTTTTGAGGGGATTAAGACCTTACTTTGTCCAATACATCGGAGTCGTTTTGAAGTCCAACAGTTGCCCCGACTTTTGAGGGGATTAAGACCTACCGACACCATTACAGCCGTCACTGATTATGTCCAACAGTTGCCCCGACTTTTGAGGGGATTAAGACAAACGTTCTGTGGTGGCTTCGATGTCTTGAGCGTCCAACAGTTGCCCCGACTTTTGAGGGGATTAAGACGTTAAACCCTCGACAGCACTCACCGTTGAACTGTCCAACAGTTGCCCCGACTTTTGAGGGGATTAAGACAACCAAGTGGCTGTTTTGATGTTTGTCCAGCTGGGTCCAACAGTTGCCCCGACTTTTGAGGGGATTAAGACCTTTTACTACTGACAGCGTAATGCCAGTGCTAAATAACTGATCCTAACTCTGATACACCCGCTGCAAGCCATGCCCACCACCAGGGAATGGTGCAGCATTGTCCATAAAATGTTCTACCTGCTCCAACAGTGAATCCATCGTTTTGCAACAGTGATTCCGCGTAATGGTCTCATGTAAGGCATGCCACAGCTTTTCAATTTTGTTGACCCAGGGGCTGTATACCGGCTGGAACAACAGTACGAACTTCGGATTCTTGCGCAGCCATGCCGCCGTTTTTTTACTCTTATGGATGATGTAGTTATCCACCACCAATGTAATGGTTTTTGCTCGCCGGTATTGTCGCTTTAACTTTTCCATCAAGCTGATAAACAGCTCTGAGCTTTTACTCGTTGAACCAACATAGCTAATCTGGCCTGTCTTGCTGTGCAAGGCTCCCGCCAGATAGTGCTTCTTGTTTTGGCCTGGCGTTACCACTAAGCGCTGCTTTCCTTTGTAACCCCAGTCCGCCCCGATTTTCGGGTTCAGGTGGATATCCACTTCATCTTCATAAAATACCGGATGATCTGCGCTGCAATTGGCCAAAGCTTCATAAATAGCTGCCATTTTCTCTGCTTTTGCAGGATCTTTAATCCGCAAAGTTGGTGCAGCCCTGCGCCAGACAATACCGGATTTAGGCAGTAAGCGGCGTATTGTTGAGCTGTGAACCACCAAACCAAGAGCTCGTTTTATTACCAGACTTAGCAGCTCTGTACTCCACCGCGAACGCTGATAACCAAGATCTCTGGGTTTGCGTGCAATCAACAACTTCAGTACATCAATAAGCAGTCCCTTTGGCTGAACTGGCGGGCGGCCTGTTCGTTTGCTTATTAAGCCATCAATACCTGCCGACTCATACCACTTAACCCAGCGAATAACCGATGAGCGTCCTGCTTGAAGTAGTCTCGCTACTTCAGATTTCGCTTTACCTTTTAGAACCAGCAACACCGCTGTTGCTCTGCGACAAAGGTCTTTATCTCGAGTCTTATGAATAATTTTCTTCAATCGGCGGGTTTCAGCGCCGTGCAAAAATGCTATTTTGTTCATACTCAATGCGTTTGTGTGGCTTATTTGTTTGGCGACCGATCTGATCGCGCAAACCGCATTGAGTTCCCTTCGTTTAGTGATCTACTGTTTGGAACAGTTATTTAGTGTCCAACAGTTGCCCCGACTTTTGAGGGGATTAAGACCTCACCCTCAACCCACCGCTTATGAGACTTAGTCCAACAGTTGCCCCGACTTTTGAGGGGATTAAGACGATTATGTTTCTGTTACCCTCATCTACGGTTGAGTCCAACAGTTGCCCCGACTTTTGAGGGGATTAAGACGTCTCGGTTTTGATGTAGGATGTGGCGAATGAACGTCCAACAGTTGCCCCGACTTTTGAGGGGATTAAGACTTCTTTGCCTGCTCAACCCGATAGATATGAACGTCCAACAGTTGCCCCGACTATGACTCACACCATCCGTGGTGTTCGGCCCAAGGGCCCAGCCTACGGCTGTTGGTGACTGCTCCGTGCAGTCACGCTGAGGGGATTAAGACACCAAGAGCGTACAGCATTATTTCTAGTTCAGCGTCCAAGAGTTGCCCCGACAACGCTGCAGGAGCAAGCGTTGAACGGCGTCAACTGGCTTTTTTCGTGGCCAGTCAGATTTTTTGATCATGTATTTAGGAGGACTGGTATAACGGATGACTGTAGAAACTTATTCAATTTTGGCGCTTATTGTTGGTTTTGTTGCCGTGGCCATTTCGCTTTGGGCATCCTATAAAGTTGCCAGGAAGAAACTTCTCGCCTCTAAGCCCTAGTTTTTTATCCGTGGGGTGCTGTTTAACCAAGAAGTGCTGTCTGGAAATACTGATAAGTGTGCTTATGCCAGTACTTTACGCGCAGCAAGCTATGCACTGTAGACACCTGTCTACACCTTGTGGTGCAATTTCTGAGCGGAATCCTCATAACACCAAGGCTGCTCAAAGACCTGTTGCAGGGCGCGGATGCCATAAAGTAGCAGCATGTCGTTGAAATCGGTTGGCTTTAACGGCTGGTGCATGGGGAAAAACTGTGGGGTGATAAAGTAATCGCCCGGCAGAGCGGCCTGCATCGCTTTGCTCAAGCCAACATTGCCAACCGCTGGTTTGTGGGTGTCGTGATCGTGGGCAAAATAGACCCGCTCGCGTAAATGCTTACGGCATGGTTGATAATTATGACAGCCAAGCACTGCACGGATCTCTCCAGGCCAAACCAAAGCCAGGCTTAACGCAGTGAAAACGCCTTCGCAAAACAGAATTGGAAAGTACTTCAGCCCACGAACAGCCGCAACCCTGACAAAACTGCCACGCATTGCACCTGAAAAAGCCACATGATTGCGCTTGTTGTCCGTGCTTTTTTGCGGATAAATCAATTGAAAACCAATGACCCGGCCATCCAGCTGCTCAATCGCAACCATCAGTCGGGTATCTACTTGCCGCATAGCACAGCGATCCACTAAGGACGCTGTTGCCAAGCCAGCCAAACGTTTTTGCAGGTAAGGGTGCTTGGCATCAACAGGGCCAGCATGTTCATAGGCTTGCTGCAGCCGTTTGAAATAAAGGGCTCTGGATTTGTCCTCCCGCTCTGCAAGGTTTGAAAGCCTGTGGTGTACTGCCTTGTTGGCAACTATGGCCGTTGGTTTTGTTAAACAAACTCCAGGCTGGCTACGCAGCCAACGTAAACCGTTAAAATCCGCCGTTATGCCGCCATCCTTAAAGGTATGAAATCGCAAAAAAGGCCAGGCTTGTCCGGAAGGGGTCTGATTGATGTAATACAGCACCGAGCAGGTACCCCGGGAGCGTTTATGCAGCACAGGGACCTGACGGCCAGTAAGCCGTATCGAATGTTCAGGCAGCTGAGCCAGCAATGCAATGGCGTCTATCCCAAGTGGCGCAGCAACATCCACAATGGCTTGCTGCGCTTGATGAAGCAGCGCGCTTACCGATGGGTAGTTGCTAAGGCTCTGTGCCATAATGGTTTTCGCTCCTTACAATACACATGCAAATACAGTGAATTGAAGCAAAATATGCGAAAACACGTCCTAGCGGCTGTTTGACAAACTTGCAAGCCATTCCGTCGCCTCACAAGTTTGTCAGCCCCCTACCAGCTAACCATTCTGCAATACTGCCCTCATCGGTTCAGAGTCATCTTTCAGCAAACAACCAGGGGGTATGCCATGACCATGACTTGTCCAAAATGCCAATCAAATAGTGTTGAACAGAAGCGACCAGCGGAAAAGGTCGGTGCTGGGCTTGGCGCCGCCTGCGGTGGCGTGACCGGCTGGCTTGGTGCAGTCAAAGGGGCTGCCGCAGGCGCTAAAATGGGCCTTGCATTTGGCTTAAGTGGCGGCCCGGTCGGATCTGCTGTTGGCATGACGCTGGGCGGTTTTGCCGGCGGCGTTACCGGGGCCCTTACCGGCATTGGGTTGGGAACCGTTCTGGGAAGTGAGGTAGGGCAACGGCTGGACAGCACCGTGCTGAACAACTGCCACTGCCAGGAATGCGGGCACCGGTTTAGCAGTGGGACCAGTGACTCAGGCTAGGGCGTAAATTAGGAGGCGTCTGCTATTCAAATCAGCAGTTGATAAGCTAAGACGTTGACATACGTCAATAATGCAGTAACTTAGAAGTAGATAGGATAGAGCATCGGGCTTTCATAAGCCCGACGATACAACAAAGGGAGTTTGATTACCGCCTAACGTATGTCTGCAATAATTCTCCTTTTACCGTGTCGAACCAAGCGAAGCCGGCATAGCCTGCTGCAAAACTAAAACCTTACAGCCATGAAAGCGAGGTCGTAGTGATACACTCCTACTTATTTGAAGCCAAATCAATTCAGGCGTATTTGTTTCAATCTGGCAAATTAAAAGATGTGATTGCCGCCAGTGAGCGGTTGGATTGCATGGTCGATACCACTGAAAGCAGCTTGGTCGGCCAGGTGCTGCGTGCTTTGTCATTCACGCATGATCTAACCAAGCCGGCAGCCGACCTCGGTGACGTAGATATTAGCTTTTTGCGCTGCAAAGGCGGCGCCCTGTATGCCGGTGCCACCAATAAAGAGCATCTGGTGCAATTTCGCCAGTTGTGGACACTCAGCATCCAACAGCTTTTTCCAAGCCTGGTGTTTACCGATGCGCTGTGCAGCGGTGAAACCCTAGGCCAGGCCATTGAACAAGGCCATCATTTGTTGGCGCAAGGCCGCAACCTGCCGCAGATCACTCTACCTTTTGGCAGTGCCTACAGCGCCAGAGAGCAACGCACCGGCAAGGTTGCTGTGCCAGTTTCAAAGCTGGCTAAAGAAGCGGGCGTAGACAGCGCAGAGATGAAAGGGCTCGACACCGATACAGCGCTGCACCGTCAGGCTTATGGGCTCTTTGAATTAAAAACAGTCTCCAGCCTGCAAGATCGCTTTACGCCCGAAAGCCTGCGGCCTCGTCATTACCCGGTCAATCTAGACAAAGACTTTGAGTTCGATGGGACCAAAGACATTGCACTGATCCACATCGATGGCAATGGGCTTGGCTTGTTGCTACGTCAGTTAAAAAGCGCCATGCAAGGCAAGTCCGATAGCGATTATCGCCAGGCTTTCCGCCAATTTTCCGATACGGTTAATAAAGCCACCGAGCTGGCGGCTCAGGATGCCACTGCCTGGTTGGCTGAGCAGTGCCCCGATGCAACCGATACTTTGCCTATGCGCCCCTTGGTGCTAGGTGGTGACGATGTCACCTTGCTCTGCCATGCCAAGTATGCGCTGCGCTATGCCGAAACCTTCTGCCGGGCCTTTGAGCAGCACGCCGATAACGAGCTGAGGGCGTTAAGCCGTGATCATCAGCTGGATGTCAAACTAACGGCAAGCGGCGGTGTCTTGTTCCATAAAGCCGGGCATCCTTTTGTGCAAAGCCACCACCTGGTGGAATCCTTGTGTGCCAAAGCCAAACAGCTGACCAAATCCAGCGTACCGGCAGGAAAAACCGGCCCGGCTGCGCTGGCTTGTTACCGTGTTAGCCAGGTTATCTTAACGGACTTAGAGCAAGCCGCTCAGCAAGCGCACCGCTATCCGCTGCAACAAGGGGGCACTATCAATCTGATAGAGATGGCTTACCTGGTCGATGATAAAGAGGGTGGCGTCAGCTGGCAGCAGCTGCGACAGCTGATTGCATTGTGCGATAAAGCAAAAGGCACCGATGCCAAAGGCTTTACTTTATCGCGTTGGCGGAAAATGGCGACTGAGCTCGCGGCCGGTGACTTTGTCGAGGCCAAGCGCATCTTTGCTCGTGGGCTGGACATCCTGAAAAAAGGCAACAAAGCCGCGGTGCCTGTGTTTCTTGAGGCATTGGCCAATTTGGGCCTGCAGCAGAACGATTGGTACCGAGAAACCGGCGAAGGCTATGCTGCGCCCTTGGTCGATTTACTGAACCTGGCGCATTTTGAAGAGGAAATCAGCAGCTGGCAGCACAACAATGGGGAGCCGTCATGAACATCCGTTTATCGTGGAATTTTTTAACCGACTGGCAAAGCTCCGGCGGCCAGGAAGCTGGCGCTTACGCCGACCAACTGTGCATTAAAGACAGCCATCAACTGCCTTACTTGCCTGGCAAAAGCATCAAGGGCTTGTTGCGTGATGCCTTCAGTACGGCCATGCACAATCAATGGTTTGCAGATATGCCGTCCAACCTGCTGGCCTTGTTGTTTGGTGATGAAGGCCGTAATGGGCTGGAAAGCCAGGGCTTGTTGCAGTTTAGCAATGCGCATTTGCCTGCTGCTGAACGAGCTTACCTGGCGCAGCAGCCCGGTTTAAGCCGTCACTTATTTCGGGTGCTTCATGCTACTGCCATCAATCCGGATACCGGCGTGGCGCAAAGCAGCAGTCTGCGGGCCATTGAGGTGGCAGTGCCGATGCAGCTGCACAGCGACATCAGCATCAACACCCATCACCCACACCTGGCGGCGATCCCCGATTGGCAGCAACGGCTTCCTGCCTGCATCGATGCGGTCTTGCCACTGATCGATGCGGCCGGCTCGAAAAAGCAGCGCGGCTTAGGCCTGGTGGAAGTCAACCGGCTTGCAGGAGACTAACATGAAACGATTTTTTCAGGTAACACTGAACGACGCCGTGGTCCTGAGCTATCAGGCCGGTTCCAGTCACAATCATCTCTGTTTGGATTACATTCCGGGCACCACCTTGCTGGGCGCGCTGGCGGCGCAGTTTTACAGCCAGCAGCCAAACAATGACCAGGCAGCTTTGGCGATGGACCTGTTTCACAACGGCAGCGTGCGTTTTGGGCCTTGCTATCCGGTTGCGTCATCCTTGCTCAGTTTGCCGATGCCAGCCAGCTGGTATGGCATCAAAGGCCAGCCCGTGATCAGCCAAAAAGACGATCATGCCGAGCTTTGTACCCAGCATGTTAGCAACCAGGCCAGTGCGGATTTTCGCCGTGACGAACTGGTGCAGTACCAGCAATGCCGTGATGGTTTTGTCTCCCCAGATGGTGCATTGGCGCAAGTCAAACAACTCTGGTTTACCAAAACTGCGATAGATGAAACCACCGGCAAGGCCAAAAACAGCCAGCTGTTTAACTATGCAGCTCTGGAAGCCGGCCAGGTTTTCATTGGCTGGATAGACTGCAGCGACGATCACTGGCAACAGTTGGCGCCAATGCTGCAAGGCCAACACCGAATTGGCCGCAGCAAAGGATCTGAGTTTGGGCGCATCAACATTACGCTGCTGCCCGACGCCACCGAGCCAGCACCAGAATGCGCCGGCCGTCAGCTAACCCTGTGGTGTGTCAGTGATTTGCAGGTGCTGGATGCACAAGGGCAGCCGAGCTACACCCCAAAACTAAACGACTTGCTGCCGGAAGCCGATTTGCCAGCGGTCAGTCTGCAGCCAGAATTAAGCTTTGTACGTACCCGGCAACAGAGCCTGTTCAACCAAAAAAGAGCCGGTGCCGACAGCGAGCAGTTGTTTATTCAAAAAGGCTCTGTCCTGGTCTACCGACTGGAGCAGCCATTAAGCGCCCATCAATTGCAGCAGCTTAGTCAGGGCGTTGGCATCAACCAGCAACAGGGGCTGGGCTGGGTGCGGGTCAACCCTGGCTGGGCCACGCAAAGCACCCTGACAGGAGCACTCGACACCCTGCGAATTGCGCCACTTGCCGCGACCAATGCACAGGCCGATAAAGCGCCGGAAACCGCTTTGATCCGCTGGTTGCAAGCCAAGGCCGGCTCCCATGCCGTGGCCGAGCAAAACAATGAACAGGCGTTGCAACTGGTGCGCGAACTGGTGCAGGGCTACCTTATTGCCAGGCGCTACAGTGGTATCTTGCATGCGCAGTCCTATGGGCCCAACCGCACCCAGTGGCAACGGGTGGCTACCCTGCTAAAAGAACAGGACCCCAACTGGCGCGACACCACCTTTGGCACCGGCAGCGGCAGCAAGGGGCACCATATTGCTAAAGCTGAAAACGATGCCTATGGCTGGGGCATTAGCTGGGACAATGGCGAGCGCTTTATCAGCTATGCCAGCTATTGCCAGGCATTGTTTGCCAGCAAAGACGATGCAGCCATATTACGGGCGCTGGAGCTGCTCGGCCGTTACGACGTATCCAATTACGCTGCTCTGAAAAAAGCATGCGAAGCCTTTAATATCATGACGGAGGTGGCTCATGACTAAGGTTCATCTAACCCGCTTGGTGCTGGAAACCACCAGCCCGATGGTAATTAGCTCAGGTGAGCGTGAAACTGGGTTCGATAATGCCCTGGCACGCGATGCCAACGGCTTGCCTTACATTCCGGCCACCGCCATTGCCGGTGTCTGGCGCTCACTCGCCACCCAGCTGGATGCGGCAATGGCCCTGCGCTGGTTTGGCGCGTTGCAGCAGCGCTCCTTGTTGCGACTGCAGCCTGGATTCTTGCACAACTCGGTCAATAAGCCGGTGATGGGTTTGCAAGACCCTGCAGCTTTAGCGGCGGAGCCTCTGTTTGCCCGCTTGCTGATGGCTTCGCCACATCATCGGGATCGGGTTGCCATCAATGACCGGGGCGTTGCCAAGGACACGGCTAAATTCGAACAAATCATGTTGCCGGCAGGTCTGCGCTTTAGCACCACCATTCAGTGGACCTTGACTGATGCTGCCGACAGCGAGGCATTACTGAAACAGTGGGACCAATTGCTGCAGTTGTGGGCCGATCGCCGCATGTCTTTTGGCGCCAGTACCCGCAATGGGCTGGGGCAAATCAAGTTGGTTGGGTTGCAGGAGCAACTGTTTGATTTAGCTGAAGGCCCGTCCGCGGCTAAAGCCTTGCAACAAGCCGCGCGAGCTGTGCCGACCACGCTTTCGAAAACCCTGGCTGCGGCTTCCACAGCCTTGGTCGCTGATATTCCTCTGCAAGCACTGGATAACTGGCGTTGCGGCGCAGGCTCTGTGCTGCTTGGCAAGCCCCCAAAAAGTGGCAGTGTTGCGCTGATAAGTTACAGCGAACCCCGTGTCGAATGGCGGCAGCATCAAGCCAGCTGGCAACCGAAAAGCCCGGTGCTTTGTGGCAGCAGCATCAAAGGCATTTTGGCGCACCGGTTGGCGTTCCATTACCGCCGTCATGCGGGTATTTTTGCCGAGCAGATGGCCGATGAAAGCCATGCCAGCTGGCAAAAACGGCCAGAAGCGCTCGATACGCTGCTTGGCCTGGTGGGCGAAAACCATGAGGATGCCCGGGCAGGCTTGCTGTACGTGGATGACAGCAGCATTGACGTAAAAGCCGAAGATACCGTGCTGCGAACGCACAATGCCATCGACCGCTTTACCGGTGGCGTTATGCAAGGCGCTTTATTTACCGAGGAATTGCTGTACCAACCTAAATTTAGTGTGCGACTGTGGCTGCGCAACACCGAAAGCCTGGACGCGACATTAAAAGCGGCCTTGGCCGATACCTTGCGCGATCTGACCGAAGGCCTGTTGCCGATGGGCGCTGGCAGCGGTCGTGGCATTAGCCTGGTTGCTTTGGATAGCAGCCGTGAACTTTTCATTCATCCCGATTTTCAGACCGCACAGCAGGAGAAAACCGCATGACTCTGCCCGCTTACCAAACACTGGCCAGTGACGAAAACAGGGCCATCATCGGCGCAACATTACCGGCGCTAAAAGCCGGCGATTTGCAGATCCAGAGCGAGCGCCTGCCATACAGTGCGCTGCAGGCCAAAGTGCAGCCTTTTTTAACCGGTCAAGCCTGGGTGATGAGCCGTGGAGATGTGCTGCGCCAAACCGAGTTGCCTGCCGAGCACGATTTGCTGGAAGCCGAGTATTGTCTGGGCGAGCAATCCATGCATATTCGTTTGGAGCAGCCAGGTCTGTACCGCTGTACCTTATATACTGCAAAGCCAGACGGAGCGCTGTTGTACCGCGACCAACTGGTGCATAGCCGCGAGGGCGGCAAGCAGCTTCTTTGTTACCGTCTGTGGTGGCAGCTAGGAACCGAGGCACCGGACGAAGGGCGTTACCGCCCACTTGCACAGCAATTTCTTGGGTTTTCAACGCATTCTGCTGCGGAGGGTTTATGATCCATACTCCTTATCATTTTGTTCCCCTGTCGGATTGGGTCTACATGCCGGATTGGGCGCATCTGGTCAGTCACGATGTGCCGTTCGAAGACGGCTATTCCGGCAGCATTGAATACAGCCTGACCAATGCCACCCCGCTGTGTGTCGGTGCAGAGCAGCAGTCGGCGGATGGAAAACCAACCCTGGTGCTGTGGGCGCGGGATCCCAAAGGCAACCCGGTGATCCCGGGGTCCAGCATCAAAGGCATGCTGCGCAGTGTGCTTGAAATTGCCAGCTTTGGGAAATTCCAATCGGTCGACAATCAGCATTTTTCGTATCGGGATATTTCCAGTGCTAATACCACCTATGCGCAAGAATTGCATGAAACCGAAGTGGTGGCTTACTGGGTCAAATACGACGAAACACGGCAAATATGGCAGTTTCGAAAATCGCAATGGTTGCCAGTTTTTAACGATGACCTGACCAAGTTTACCCAGCAGTCATTTAAAAATGATCCTGGCGTGACGGTCAAACAAAAATACCAAAAGTGGCCATTGGCCAGTAAAGCCATCTCTTTTGCGCCTGGCAATCGCACGATGATGGGAACCCGTGGTAAAGAAGTGACCGTCGCATGTGCTAGTAGTCTGGGGCAGGGCGATCTTTTGGGGTATCCGGTGTTTACAGGCTTTCGCCCCGGCAAAAAAGAGGTTCGTGATGGGCGGCTAGGCTTCAATTACTTATTTCACAGCGTTGACGAGATGGCTCAGGTTTTTGAGCATGGCACCACACTGGTCAATCGGCTGTTTGAAAACCACAACGAGGAGCTGGTGCAGTACTTTAAACAGCATCCGCATCCTGAGTTGGGTATTCCGGTATTTGCCAGAAAAACCAAAAAAGGAGAACTGATCGCACTGGGTTTTGCCAAAATGCCTCGCAAGCTGTATGAAAAATCGGTGCATGACTTGGTGCTGGCCCGTCAAAAGCTGGCGCAGTCAGCGCACATTTTTGACATGGCAGAATTGATCTTTGGTACCTTGCGCGAATTTGGCTTTTCATTAAAAAGCCGGGTGGCGTTTTCCGATGCTGTATGCCGTCAAAAAACGGCACTTAGTTTCTCTAAGCCGGTGATTCTAAGCCAGCCTAAAGCCAGCTTTTTAGCCGCCTATCTGGAGCAAGAGACCGCAGGTACGCTCCTGACCACTTATCAATCACAGGCTAAGCTAAAGGGGTGGAAGCGTTACCCGGTAAAGCCGGAACTGGATACCGAGATCCCAGCCGATCTGCAAAACAAAGTGAATGTGCAGTCACAACTCGAAATGATGGCACCCAAAGCAGAGTTTAGCGGCAAGCTGGTGTTTCATAATTTAAAAAAAGAAGAATTGGCCGCCTTGCTCTGGGCGTTGCAACTACCTGCTGAGTCTGATCTTGCATACCACAGCCTAGGCCATGGCAAACCCTTAGGGGCAGGGGCAGTGCGCTTTCATCAGGTGCAGTTGCAAGGCCGTGGTACTCAGAACCAACCTTTGCCGAGTGTGGAGGAGCTGACTGCGCTCTTTGCAGAGCACATGAGCCAGGCATACCCAACCGATGATCACAGTTGGCGCCAATCACCTCAGCTCACGCACCTGTTGGCTATGGCCGATCTAAAAGACAATGCCGGTAAAAACCTGAGTTATATGGCGCTGGCAGATTACAAAAATTGCCGTGGATTGCCCGATTTTAAGAAGCAGGATCAGGCGCTATCCAGAAAGTCGCCGGCCATGACTACCCAACCCAAGGCTTTTGCCGCTGGGCGCCTGGCCGATTTAATCAAAGCTGCAGGTGGAAAAAGCGAACTGGCGGTTTCCGAAAAGCTGTTACTGCAGCAGCGACAAGAACAAGAAGCGCAAGCGCAACTGGCCAATGCATCCGAAGCTGGCCGCCTCTTCATGGAGTTAAAAGCGAAAATTGAAGGGAGTGAATTGCAAAATGATCCAATGAAGCAAAACCCTCTGTTTCCAGAGTTGGAAAAGTCGATGCGACTTTTTATCGATGAAGGTGGAGAGGAGGCGCTGGCCAAAGAATTGGTGTTGTTGGTTCGCGATACGGCCAGGTGCAATTACCTAAAGCTCAGTACCAAGAAAAAAGAAAACAAACAAAAGCTCAACGAACGCAAAGCATTGATTGTTGAGCTGGCAGCTAAGTTTGGGATCGCCTGAGCGTGAGCTTGTTTTATCAGGCGCTGGCAAATTTCCAGCTTTTACCCCTCACCATCACCCTGCAACTGCAGAGTGATGGTGAGCTGCCTGCTTTTAAAGGCTCCATGTGGCACGGCTGGCTGGGTCATGCGTTAAAGCAGGTCAGCGAGCCGGCGTTTACGGCCTTGTACCAACAGCATGATCACGAACAACCCAAACCCTATGCCATTCAGCCCGGCTGCGATCAAAAAACGCAGTGGCGCCGGGGGGAATGCATTGAGTTTGGTTTAACCTTGTTTGGTCAGGCCACCGAGTTGTGGCCGGTATTGCTCAATGCTTTGCATGCCGGTCAAATTCTGGGTATTGGCCCGGCCCGCCTTAAGCTGCGTCTGCTGACGGTAGCCGTGCGAACCCCAACGGGCAACAGCCTGGACATACAGCCCCACAGCCTGGCGGCTTACCTGCCGCCGTGGGATGGGGGCCGCGAGCCATCGCTTCGTCAGGTGCATCTGCAGCTGCGCACCCCGCTTCGGCTCAAGCACCAAGGCCAACTGGTGCAACACCCCGAAGTGCTGACACCGCAATTGCTGGCAAAACAGACCCGGCGACGCCTGATGCAGCTTACCCGTTACTGGGTGGCGGACGATACGGCTCTATTGCAAGCCATCGATCAGCAACCACTTGGTTGCCAAGGCATTGAGTTGCAGCCATTTGTCTACTACGAAGACTGGCAGCGGTTTTCATTGCGGCAGCAGGAGTTTTTGTCGTTCGGGGGTTTAAAAGGCAGCCTGGCATGTCAGGGCGTTGGGTCCTCATTCTATCGTTGGCTGCAACTGGCGGCTTTGTTGCAGCTTGGCGGCAAAACCACGTTTGGCCTAGGCTGTCTGGATTTGGTAGCGGGCACCTGACAAGTTTGTAACCGAGGTTTTTTTCTGTTGAGTCGTTATGCTAAATCAAACAGGAGGAGTCGCCCATGTCCCACCGCCCTTTGTATCTGCACGATTCGTATGCCGAAGAAGCATGGCCGCAGCTAAGCCAGCCAGAACCGCAAGATATCACCAAGGCTGCATGCCTGGCCTTTGCCAATCAAACAGCGCAGTCTGCTGATCAGGCCATGCCCGAGCCATCACACGGCAACGATGCCCGTCTTAGCTGCAAATTACGAACTTTGTACATTGCAGAGCAAGGCGCGGTGGTCTCGCTCGAGCATGGTCGCATTCAGGTTCGTCACAATCACGAACTATTATTGTCCATCCCCAAGCAACAACTGGATAGCCTGATGACCTTTGGGGCTGTTCACCTAAATCGCTCGGTGTTGTTGCAAGCCTTATCGGGCCAATTGCCGGTGATGCTGATGTCGCAAGGTGCTTTTTTCCAGGGGCTCTTGGGGCCGCAAAACAACCCGTCGGAAGCATTGTTGCAAGCTTGGTTGCAACAGCGCCAGAACGCCATGCCCATTGCCAGCGAATTGGTCAGTGCCAAAATTCACAATCAACTCACCGTGCTTCGCCGCCAGGTGCGCTATCAACCTGAGTGGACAGATGACTTGCAAAAGCTTATTGAAAAAATTGCTGCACTCTTGGTAGCACTAAAGCGCTGCCCGAACCTGGATGCATTGCGTGGCGTGGAAGGCCTTGCGGCCCGCTACTATTTTGAAGCAATGCAGCACATGGTACCGGCACCATGGCGTTTTACAGGGCGTAACCGCCAACCAGCTGAAGATCCGATCAATGCGCTGTTGTCGCTTGGGTACAGCATCCTAACCCACAATGCGGTGGCATTTTGTCGTCGCCGGGGGTTGCCTCTGAATCTTGGCTTTTTGCACAATGCGGATCAGACATACCCGGCACTGGCGCTTGATACCATTGAGCCGTTTCGAGCACCCATTGTGGATGCAACGGTACTTAAGTTGGTTAAACAGCAAAAAATCAGCCCGAATGATTTTAAAGAAACCACTAAGGGGTGCCGGTTAGAAAGCAAGGCGCGCAAGGTATTTATTGGTGCCCTCGAAAAAACCATGCAACAGGAAGTGCAATACCGTGACCAACAGTTAGAAACCGATTATCGGCGCATTATGGATGCACAATTGCTGCTGCTAAAACAAGCGGTGCTTGATGGGAACCAAGATTTTAAGGCTTTTAGGGTACGGTAATGCGCCAACGATACATAGTGGCCTATGACATTGCTTGCCGCAAACGTCGGTATCGTATTGAGCGGTTGCTGTGCGAGTATGGCGATCGACTGCAGTACAGTATTTTTGAAGTGATTGCTACGCCTGCGCAGCAACGCGCCTTGCAGCGAAAATTAAAGGGCATGATGTGCACAAAGAGCGACGCCTTAAATTGTTATACCCTGAGTGAATGGGCCGCCAATAATGCTGTGTTGAAGGGGCAGGCTGCTTGGTCAAGTGAAGTGGAGGGCAGCTGGTGCATTGGTTAGTATGCTTTGATATTTCCGACAACAAAGCCCGACGGGAAGTCGTGAAACTTCTACTGAGTTCGGGTGTTCGGGTACAATACAGCATGTACGAAATTCAGTTAAAACCGCCGGAGTTTACCGCTTTGACTGCCGCGGTAGACGAGTGGCTGGATGATGAAACCGATAGAGTGCATTACGTGCCCTTAAACCCAACCGATCGCGCCAATCGGCGTGCATTTGGCATTGCACCCTTGGTAACCTTTCAAGATTTTTGGGTGCTGTAATGGGGTTTAAACAGTGGTTTTTGCACAGACAGTTGTTTTGTATAAGAAAAATGGCGGAATTTTGATGGAAATGGCAACTTTTGTCCCTAAAATGCTTGTTTTTGCTTGTGGTCCGACCTTTGCACAGCAAAGCCCCTCTGTAGCCCTTGACAGGCAAGGCCTGTAGAGGGTAGGGTATCAACACTGCCCGGTTTAGACGGGATTAAGACAATTGCTCCAGCTCCATTGCATCGGTCTGCCTTCGTATCAACACTGCCCGGTTTAGACGGGATTAAGACAACCAACTCGTCCCGGGTTATCATTGAAAAACTGTATCAACACTGCCCGGTTTAGACGGGATTAAGACAGAAGCAGTTTCCCATCCAAATGCTGAGCATTCGGGTATCAACACTGCCCGGTTTAGACGGGATTAAGACACGCGCTCCAGCGTCCTTAAGCCGGCCATGCCGGTATCAACACTGCCCGGTTTAGACGGGATTAAGACCAAAAAAATTGCCACGCCTAGCCACTGCACCATGTATCAACACTGCCCGGTTTAGACGGGATTAAGACTGCAGCAGCCGTTTCGTCCCACAGCGATGCTTGGTATCAACACTGCCCGGTTTAGACGGGATTAAGACACATGGCGGCCAAGCGTAGTGCGTTTTCTTTTGAGTATCAACACTGCCCGGTTTAGACGGGATTAAGACAACTCCTTCCGGAGTTGAAAGTATGATGCCATGTATCAACACTGCCCGGTTTAGACGGGATTAAGACAAAACATAGGTCATTGCGTCTTGGGTTAATTTGAGTATCAACACTGCCCGGTTTAGACGGGATTAAGACCAACGGGCCTCTTCTTCAGATTTCAAAGAAGCTAAGTATCAACACTGCCCGGTTTAGACGGGATTAAGACTGATGGCGTCTTGGGTTAGTGCTACAGCAAAAGTATCAACACTGCCCGGTTTGATTCGCACCATCCGTGGTGCTCAGCCTAAAGGCCCAGCCTGCGGCTGTTGGTGGTTGCTCCGGGCAACCACGCTGACGGGATTAAGACTTCTCGATATCAACCATCACACTTGTATCAACACTGCCCGACCAGTGTGCAGGAGCACACACTGGAACCGCTTTAGCGGGCCCGAAGGGCGAGCCATAGGACGTGGCGAGTAATTGATTCGCACCCGATTTCTCGGTTTGAATGCTCAGCCTAAAGGCCCAGCCTACGGCTGTTGGTGGTTGCTCCGGGCAACCACGCTGACGGGATCTTTTGGTGGTGAGTGTTGAATGTTGAGTTTTGAGTTGAGAGTGCTCTTTGGCGACAATTAGTTGTTATCGTCATTTGGCGCGCTGTGCCCAGTGTAGAGCAGAAACCCATCGCACAGTAAAACAACAAATAAAATTAACCCTATCATACGCTAATCATCCCATTTTTTAATGGATGTGAGCAATATAAGGTGAACATGACTCTGCATGAAAACCTGGCAATCAGGTTGCTTAGGTATGGCAAGCCTTCACCCCCGATTGTATTGAGTGCTGCTGGCTTTGCGGCTATTTACCTAATGATTTGTAATACGTATAAAAAACGTAGATGGTAGATACGCCTAAGCAAGCTAGGAAAAAAGCGAGTCCTAGAGTCATGTTAATCTCCGCATTTAATTGCCAGTTTGATTATTGCGCTTAACGGCACAGGGCGCAAGCAAGGGCAGCTCGATTTAGCCATCATGCGTTTAACCTGCGTCCGTGGTATCCGCCAGGCCAGCCGCGATGTACTGCAAAGCCAAATCTTCCGGGCTTAGTTGCAGTTGCTCTGCCCGTTGGCGCAACTGAGCCAACAATGGGTTTTCTGGCTCGGTCATTAATACCACGGTATGCCAGCGATTGTTGGTACATTTGCGTAAGCCGTTGGCAATAAAGCACTCGTCCAGGCTGTCAAAATTTGAAATATCCTTTATTTCCGGATGCATATGATCAACGCTCTGGCTGAGTAAGCGCTTGATATACAATTCTGTTGAGATCTGATGGTATTGTGCCGCGCGATCCAGATACTCCGGCGTCATCACACCGTCGCTAAAGGTGATTTGATACGTTCGGCTCATTTCGTTTCCTCGTGCTGTGGGTTAGGAGGGGCGCATGCTTTATCGCGGGATAAATCTGCTTGCCTGATACTGTTCCAGGCAGCGCGATGCACCCAAAAAATCACCAGCAAGGCGGTTGCGGTGCTTAGCCAAAAAAAAAGCTGCCAAAACAGATCGCTATTGCTCATGGGTTGTAAACTCCTTGAAATCCTTGTAAAGAAGGCGGGCAAATGCCAGTAATACCAGCAAGGTAGCGGTGAGAAACGGCCAGTTGAGCCCATCGCCAGAAGTCTTCGCCAGGGCGTAAAAGTGCACAGCCACGATAAGGGCTGCTGCATGTTTAGCCGCTTCAATGCTAATGTCAGGTATCTTTAACCGGTGAACCATGACCACGGTTACTGTCAGGGCGATAACCGATACACTGCAGAGCAGAATCAAGTAGTCGTCGCTTTGCAACCCAGCAAGGGATGGAATTAAGGCCAAGAGCTGCAGGACTTGCCAGTTCTCTTTCAGTGCAAACTGCCCTAAGGTGAGCTTGTTTTTTGTCATGTCTTGTTACCCTTGTTAAAACACATACCCAACACGGAACACAAGGTCCCAACCATCCCAGCTTGCTGTGCCGGCAGGCATGAGCCGGCTGCTCATGCCTATGGCTCCGGTCCAGCCTTTGCGGTCCTGGCAGGTGCTTAGGCCAAGCTCGAAACGTTGGTAGCCTTTGCTCAATGTGGTGGCCTGAAGGTCGGTATCGCTGATGGGAAATAAGTGCATGGCCTCCAGGTAGGCCCACTGCTGGCGCAGAGTGAACCCAACCGCAGGATACCAGGCGCTGGCGCTTTGAATGTTGGCGCAACCAAAACGGCCGGCGATCTCGTCCAGGCACAGGCTATAATGTTCTTGGTAAATCCCCCCATTGAACTGCAACCATGCCGTGAGCGCAAGCCTTGCCTGAATAAAGTTGCCGCGTACATTGCCTGCCAAGGGTTTGCCTTTAGGTTCCAAATAGGAACTGCTGCAGCCTAGCATGCAGTCGCTGCCTAAGGTGACGGCGAAACGATGCAGGGCGGGTTTCGTTGCCGCTGAATCTGTGCCATGCGCGCGTGGCTCAGCTAAAAATGGTTGGCCACGCAATTGCCGGATCTCCCGCTGCAACTGTTGGTTGCGAGCGCTGAATGGATCGTTCAGCTGAAGGGTCAGTTGGTAGTCGCCTTGCCAGTCTACCTGCTTCAGCTGGCTGTTCAATTCGGTGAACTCCATTCGGCCTTGCAACTGCAGGCTGGGTTGCAGCAAACGCCGGTCGATGCCAAGCTCTGCTGCGTGTTGCTGCAGGTAAGGCTGAGCGATCACCTCCTTAAGCAAGGCTTCACACTGGTTGGCCGTGGCCGCCACCCGACAATAGGTGGTATAGCTGCCGCTACCATGGCGGCTTGGTGCAAGGTGCTGTTGCATTCGCTGGTAGGCATGCTGATTGTCGGCCAATTCTTGCTGCAACCTGGCCAGGGTGCTGTCGTGGCCTGCTTGCCTGGCTTGACGCGCTTGCTCTGCCCGATAATGCTGCTGTATGGCATCGGAGTCAAAGCGGTACCGTGCCTGAACCCGGCATTCAATGGTTTGATCGGGCCTGATATGTGCCTGCTCGATGGGTCTGCCTTGCAGCGTTGCCAAGCCATACACGGTTTGCTCTATAAACTCCTGGCGGCTTTGCTGCAACCCGTGTTGGTTTTCGGTCCAGCTGGTTTGCACCACTTGATGAACAAACCCTTCGGCCTGGCGAGCAGCATCGAGCCGGGCAGCACGTTCTGCGTTGCTGCAGGCGACAGAGCGGGCATCGTGCTGTGCTGTTCCTGTACCTTCAAAGTAGGTGTTGGCCAAGGCTGTGGGCGCCATAGGCAATGCCAAAGCGCTCAGGACGAAAGCTGTTAGGGTGGCAGGGCGAGTTGTGGTGTGCATGGTACCTCCAAACTGTTGTCAATGGGCGCATCAGCGATGGGCAGACTGTATCAAAGCCAGCGCAGGGCAAGGTCTTCACAAACTTGTGGTTGTGTTGCGGGCGGTGCTTTTTTCGGCCATGTCCGCAGGGGTACTGAGCCGGATGCAATGCAGTTGCTGCCCTTGAAAGCGGCCTTGCCAATGCGTTTGGTGCAGCCCGGCTGGCACCACGCCAAAACGATTGCGCTGGCTGAGCTGGTGTTGCTGCCATTGGAGCTGCTCTTTGGCATCGTGCTGTTCCAGCTGCCGTTGGCTGTGACTGTGCTGTTGCACCAGATTGCGCTGGCCGAATTGGGCTTGTGCCCGCAACAATGCCAGGGTTTTGCCATCCGGCCCGGCAGGGGCGCAGGCACTGCTGCTATGGCCATCGGACTCCGCCATCGGTTGCTGCACCCAGCTTGGTACGCTGTTTGATGCACAAGCCATGGTGAGCAGGCTGCAGCCAATCAGCAGCCAATTGCGGTTACAAGGGAGCGGGCAGGGCAAACGGTTGTCTCCTGTCTTAAATCGTGACGTTGGGGTTAAAACACATACCCCAGCCGAAGGTTTAAATCGGTGCTGTTCCAGCCTGATTGGCCGGTAGCTGGCATGCTGCGGGTTGCGATACCGAGCTCAAAGGTGAACCTTGAATCGGCCCGCAGGCTGGTCAGCCCAAGCTCATAGCGTTGATAGCCTTGCTCCAGCGTTTGCTCGCCCAGTGCAATAGGCCGCACGTTAAACAGCTGCATCGCTTCGAAATACCACCAGTTGCGGTACAGACTGATGCCCAAAGCTGGCAGAGTAGCGTTCTGCGTGACAATGTCTGCGCATCGGTTGCCGCGCCCCTTTTGCCGGCACTGCACAAAGTTTTCGCCATAAAGCCCGGCATTCAGGCTAAACCAGCGGCCAGTGATGAGCCGCAGGTGCAGGTAGTTGGTGCGTACCAGCTGTGCATCGGTTTTATTCACTGATTTCCAGCTGCTCATGGTGCTGGTAGAGCACGCCAGACAGTCACTGCCATAGGAAACGCCAAAGCGAAGCCACTCCGGCCGCCAGCTGCTGCTCGCTTGCTTGTCTGGCCAGTCTGTCTGTTGGCTGCGCATGTTTTGCCGGGCAATGGCGCGAGCTAGCTGCTGGTTTCGCTCGGCATAAGGATTGCTGAGTGAAAACCGAAGCTGATAACTGCCTTGCCAGTTGGCCTGGTTCAGTTGGCTGTTGATGGCGCTTAGCTCGGTTCGGCCTTGCAAGTCAATGTGGTGTTGCAAAGCACTGCTGTCCAGCCCAAGCTCATCACTCAGTGCTTGCCGGTAAGGTGCGGCAATGCGCTCTCCTATGACCGTTTCACACTGCGCCAAGGGCCAGGTAGCCTGACAAACCTCACGCACGGTGGTGCTGCCCAGATAGGGGGCCGCAGGCATGGCTTGTTGCAGCGCCTTCCAGGCCGCTTGGTTCTCTGCCAGCTCTTGGTGCAGGTTGGCCAGTGCAAGCTCACGCTCTGTCTGGCGCGATACCCGCGCTTGCTCCGCTTCCAGCTGTTGACGGATGGCTGTGGTGTCAATGCGGTAACGGGCTTCAACCTGGCACTCTACATGGTAATTATCCAGCAATACCGTGCGCTCCCTGGCTTCGCCTTGCTTGATGGCTTTGCCGTATACCGTGGTTTCAATAAAGTCACTGCGGCTTTGCTGCAGGCCGTGCTCGTTTTCAAATGCACTGGCCCGCACATGACGCCGGACGTAACTTTCAGCCTGGCGAGCGGCATCCAGGCGCGCAGCGCGCTCAGCGTTCTGGCAGGCGGTGTTGCGTGAATCATGCACCGCGGTACCGGTTCCGGTATAGAGGGTGCTTGCCTGTGCCCATGAGCTTAAACACAAAGCGGCTGCGGCGAAGGTGCGTGCATTGAAAACCATGAAATCTCCTGCAATGTTCGTTCAAAAAGGATTGGGCCGGGTTACTGCGCTAAGGCAGCTTGCTCAGCCCGATAGCGGGCGTTTCGCTCCATGAGCTCGCGATGCGCCCTATCCATAGCGGCTTGAGCCATCCGCTCCTGATCGCGCTCGGCCACGTCCAGGTGCAACAGGATGTAAGCCCGAAAACCATCCCGCTCGCGAATGATTTCTCGGTTCAGCACCGTGCTGCCGGCAACATCCACTTCCGGCAAATAGCGGTCGGCTGTGGTTTCCAGCAGCATGCGGGATTCCCCGGTGAGCAGGTTGTTGCGCCGGTGCATTTTGACCTGCTCAGAAACCAGCGCCTGGGTGTTTCGGGCCAGCTCCAGCTGCGCCATCAGCATGGCGTTATCGACCGCTGCCTGCATGTCGCGAGAAAACGAGGTACCGCGGCCAAGGGTGCCCTGCAGAGTGCTAACTTCGCTTTGCAGGTACCAATCGGGGGCAGCCCGGAAGCTTTGGTTGCGATCTTTCACCCGTTGCTCGTACTCGGCCTGCTGCAGTTTGGCCAGACGTTGCTCGGGGCTGCTGCTGCAGCCACTGGCAAGCAGCGTTGCGATCACAGCAGCAGTCATTGGCAGGGTGGTCAGGGTAAAGCGTGTGTGTTTTTTGTTCATAATGTGTTCCTTATGGATGAGAATCAAAAGCATAACCGGGTTCGGCGCTGTCGCCGATATCACAAAGTTGTCAGTTCAAAAAGCCGCTACATTCGTTTAAAAATGCACACCACTCCGGCTTTGTTGAAATGGATGGGCTGATGAATGTCGCAAAATGCAGCAATCACGCTAATGGGCAATTGTTCATTGCCAAAGCGGGTGGGCTGGAACACAAAACGGTTGCCATCCCGACAGGCGCTGATATCAAAGTTTTGGTCGACCTGACACAGGGTGTTGGCCGCCAATGCCTGTTGCTCGGCAACACTGGTCGACGCCGGAGTGTCCTTGGGTGTCGCCTGGCTCTCACCGTTGCAAGCAGTCATCAGGCAGGCGGCAGTGGCGATAGCGAAAGCAGAGATTTTTTTCATCACAATTTCCTCGTGTTGTTTGATGAGGCTATTGTGCCGTCAAAGGCCAAAAAATTTTGGATGACAAACTTGTGAGTGATGGGTAGTTAGTGCCCGTCCAGAAAGGCGGGCACTAGCGCAGCGCAGGGATGCGTTCCAGAATAAGGGCAGAAGCCCGTTTCTGGATGAAAACTAGTCAACCTTGCACCCTGGTAAGGCCTGCGCAAAACGTCAGCTATGCTGTTTCGGGCAGGCAATTGGTTCGGCGGTCGTAGCCGGTAAAAGCCCTACGGCTTGCTTTTTTTGTTGTTAAACAGTGCCAACAGCTCCGCTTTGCTGCGGCAAAGTCTGACACCGTGGCCTTTGCAGTAGTCGACAAACTGATTGAGGGCTTTCTCGGTGCGGGCCGCTTGGAAAAACAGCGGGCTAAGCAACAGCACCTTATTAAGCCTGCCAAATTGATCGGCCAGACTGCTCAGTTGCTGCACCATCTCGTTGGGGGCCTGGTTGGGTTTGTGCGTGACCTTGGTTTCTATCACGTAGCCTGCTGTTTGGTAAAAGCACACAAAGTCCAGCTCACGCTGGTTGCCTTGCTCACCGGTCGAGGATGGCGACAAGCCACGCAGCAACTGTGTGGGCTCTATGTGCTCTGAAAGCCATTGGTGCACCAGGTCTTCCAGCCATATCCCGCTGAGCCAGCGTTTAAATTGTTGCGCCAGGCTTTTTTTCTGTTTCTGATGTCGAATGATCAGCTGTTTTGGTTTCAGCTGCAACTGGCCTTGTGAGAAATCAGCCAACTGTGCCAGCCATTGCAGCCCATCGGTATCCTGCCTGCGAGTCTCGGGAATGCTGATGCTGAAGCTGCCGCTTTTTGCCTGAGGTTGGTACCAGGGCGATGACGCCAGCTCGGCTGCCAGCCAACTCATTACGGAGTCGGGATCCTGGTACTGCTGCCAAATGCTGTTGGCCATAGCTTGGGCGTTTGGGGCGTCGGAAAAGGCATTGGCCTGGGTCGGCAATGGGTAAGTTTTGCTGGCATACAAGTCCAGGGCGTGCTGAGCCTCGATAAGTTTGTCGAGTTTTTGCTCTTGATAACTGTCGGGGTTACCGGGTTGCCAGCTTTGCAGGTGGTCGTCGAACTGGCCTTTGTAATGCACCCGCTCAATGGGTAGGCAATCCAGCAAGGCCAAAGGGATTACCTTGGTGCCGCCGCTGCCGTTCAGTTCCAGCCGGTGGCTGTGGCTAAGTGGCAATAAATCCTCGCGGGCAAAATTGCACAGTGCTTGGTAGCAATCGGCATTATCGGGCAAGTTTTTGCTATCCACCTGGCTGCTGGGTCTTAGCTTTTGCAGTACCCCAGCAAACCGCTGACGGTGATCCTGGTATTTTTTTGAAGCCAACAAAACAAAACGATGCGCATCGCTGGTCAGGCAGTTGTAGAGCTGCGCAATGTTGTGATCGGAGATTGGGATGATCAACGCTGTTGTGGCAGAATTTAGGTGTTTTTTAGGCATCTGGTATCCAGGCGGCCACTTTTGAATGCAACCCATGGACGCTTGTGGTACTTATCGTATAACTTTAATTTAATTTTTTTTAGTTCCAATGAAAAGGGAATTGCACGCAATGAATATTATTAGTTTGTACGATGGCCTATGTCCTCCTGCCATGCACAAGGCCAATCGGTATTCTTTGTCCGAGGCGCTGTCCGCCAACGATGTTAAGTTTACCGCCATAGCGGGGGTGCATGCCAATTCATTGAACCTGTGGAGCATTGCTAAAGGGCATTTTCCGTCCTTGCCTTGCTACGTTTTGCTGGACGATGGCCAATGGGTAGAGTGGCACTGGCACTTCAGCCTCCCCAAGGATGCAGTTAAAAGCAGCACTCAAGACGCCGACTCTGACAATTTGCCGCCTGCTGCCTTGGCACAGACGGCAGCGTCTAGCAAAGCAATGGCGTCAACAGAGGCATCAGCAGCATCAAAAGAATCAAAAGAATCAGCGCCCTCTGCGTCGGTTGCACCAGTGCCAGAGCCGGCTGCTGCAAGCGCAGCGCCTGTGGCTCCCGCTTCAAGTGATACCCCAGCCAAAGAAGGCGAGCACAAAGTTGACGTTCAGGCTTGCACGCCAAAAGCGAACGACGCCGTCAGCGACAAAGTCATTAACCAACGCGACTTTGAAATTTTCAAAAGATTTAGCTGGGGTGAAAAGGAGTGGCAGCAGGCCGAACGATTTTTCGAGCAGCAGCTGGATTGGGCACAGCAGCAAGGGATTGCCAATCCGGCATTGCTAAAACGCTTTGAAACTGCTCGTCGGCATGGCAAACAGGCAGCCGAGTTGATCGCAGAAATGCGGCAACGGTTGAAAAGCGATGATGAACAAGTTGTGCGTGCTTGGCTGGAAAAGGCCAGAGGCCACATGGCCAACCGGGCCATCAAAGCATCTTTGCTGAAACTGGATAAAGAAGTGGCTTTTATTCAGCGCAAAAAGAAACAGCGGCAAGCATTGAAAAAGCAGCCTTTTGTGGTCGATTTGCCCACGATTTATCATGGCAATGGGGTGCACCCCCACGCCATCCGGCAATTGCAACCTTCGGCCAGCTGGACCATGCTCATCGATGAGGGCGGGGAGCAGTTTGGCTTGGACGCCAGCCAGCTGAGTCTCAGCGATAAAAGTCTGGGACGGGCGGTAGCCTTATTGGTGCCAGAACATGCCACCTTGCCACCACTGGCCATGAAAACACACAGCACCGACCTGGATGCCATGCAGGTGCAAGCCTTGGTCAAAACCATTTTGGCGCAACCTGTTGGTGTCTTTGGGGCGCAGGTAAATGATGATCTGCTTTCTGGCAGCTGGCTGGGATCGATTGAGCAATTGGTGCGCTGGGTATTGCTGCTGTTGCCGGTAAAGGGCCCCACCAAAGTGCAGGTGTTGATTGAACAGCGCGGTGATTACAGTGCACAACAAGCCGACCTGCGCGCTTTGGCTGATGTGATTGAAAGCCAGTTGGTAGCTTTATTGCCTGATCGCTTTGGTGGTTTACGTCTCAGTTTTGCGGTGGTGGACAAACAGCACCCGCACAATGGGTATGTTGATGCCATCGCGCATTTGTGGTCGACACCCACGCGAGAAAAGAAACAAATTCTGGCCCATACCGGTTGGCAGCATCACTGCTTGTTGCAAAACAGCAAAATGCCGGCAATTGAGCGTCTGTACCGCAGGGTGTTGGAGGGTGAATTGCCAGAGCCGGCGGCCTGGCTGGACGCTTGTACCTCTGCCCCTGAGGAAAGCGAAGCCTCCTTGTTGCACGATGTGTTGGCGCAAACAGCACGCCGGGCACAACAACAGCCGGCGGTGCTTTCAGCTTATTTGGCGCAGGTGCAGCAACGCATTCGCGAGCGAACCATTGCACCGGGGCAATTGGTGACGGCGCTGCAGTGGTTGCAGGCGCAACTGCCCAAAGAGCAATGGCCGCTGTCTTTGGCTTGTGTGCTGGAGTCATCCAGCCTGGTCGCAGAAAATCACCTTGGGTTGTTTGATGCCGATAGGGTCGCTGCTTTGCAGCACCAGGCAGAGCAATTGGCCGAGGAAGATGCGCAGTTGGCTTGCCAGCTGATGCTGCGGCTGGCCAGTAGCTGCACCAACAATTATCAGTTTGGCCAAGTCAGTCAGGTGGTCAGTTCCTGGTTGCGACGGCCGGTAGAAACGGTTGGCTTGCTCAATCGGGGCAAGTTGTTATCCACCGAAGGGCAATTGCTGGCGTTTCAGGGGCAGCATGCACTGGCTTTATCGCATTTTGATGATGCCATTGCTACTTTTGAACGTTTGTCCGATCCGGTAGAGCGTCGTCGCCAGGTGCAGCAAAGCTGGCACTACCGCGCGGTAACTTTGCTGGCGCAGGGTGAGCCTCAGGCGGCCAATGAAGTACAGGGTTTGGTGAAGCTGGCACTAGGCGATCAGATGCCCCGCGCGATGAAACAGCTTGCTGAAAGTGGTTTCGAACACCAATACCTGCATTATTTGGTGATGCGGGCTTTGGTGCAGTTTCCGGTTTTGCAGGACATGCGGCAAAGCTACCTGGCCAATCAGGACAGCTGGGATATGGAGCCAACCCACCCATGGATGCTGATCCAGGCTTACCGAGGATGGATGTTGGCCGAAGCCAAGCAAACAGAACAAGCCACTCTGTGTTTTGAGCATGCCATAGCAGCCTGCCAGGCACATACAGCAAGCCCAATATTGCTGTGGATGGGGCATTGCCTTGCGGCATTGGGCCAAAGCCTTGGTCTGGCGATTTCTGTGCCTTCCAGCGCTCAGCCACTGCCTGCTGTGTTCCCACAGGTTAGCTTGCCACAACTGGCCAGAGCCGAAAGCAACAAAGTCCGTTTTGGAGTGCTGGAGCAGTTGCTGCCTTTTAACTTCCACTAAGTGATTGCGCATAGCAACTGGCAAACCTGCCGATTAAAAAAGCCAGGGAAAACATTGTTTTCCCTGGCTTTTATGTAAGAAAAGGCGCAGAGCAGAGGGTTAGGCCAGCAATTGATCCAGAATGTGCTGCAATTTACTCTCTAACCTTGCCTGATCGTTTAGCAGTTGCTGTACATCGGCCTGGGTGCCTTTGTCGCCATGAGCCAGGGCATTGCGTAAGTTCCGAAGCAAAAGGTAGCATTCTCCTTCCGCCGTTTTGCGAAATGGCCTATCGTCATCCAGTGATTTTTGTACTTCTTTGCGAACTTGATAGTTGCTTTCCTGGCCTGGGTGCGCCCCACTTTCCCGAACTTTACGTGTTAAGTAAGCTTCAAAGGCATAAATGGTGGCTCTTAAGTAATCCTTGCGCTGCATGGCATGCGTTGCCTGGGCACTTTGGCGCTGAAAAATGTAGCTTTCATTGACCCAAGCTGTTTTTTGCAGCAGCACGGGTTTTAGCAAGGCGGCAGCACTATTGAGGGATTCGGTTTCCAATGCCTGACGAACCTTCTTTAAAGGGTTGCGCGCTTGATCGGAGCGATGGACACTCATGTAAAAACTGGCTTTGGTCAAATCACTGCCCAGAGTTGAGTTACTTAGCAAGTCCGCTACTTCGGTTAAATCACCGGTATGCTCTGCCAAACTAGCAGCATTAATCCATTGTTGAATGTGCAACAAGCCAGACAAATCAACGTAATGCCCTTGTTTGGTATCATCGTTGTACTCACCATAACACAGTTGTGTCACGCGAACTTCTGGCTTAATAGCTTGCAGGTATTGCATGGCCGCAAGTGCCATCATGGGTAAGTGACGAAAGCTGTGTGTAATATCAAGAACCACTTCTGCCTGATCTGGAATGGCATTGGCGATCACTTGCAGCATGGTTAATTGCTCTGTTTCCGTGCGAGCAAAAGGGATCAGCAATAGTTGATACCGACACGGTGTGTGTGGTTCGATGCTGGCCATCACATGGTCAAGCATTTCCTGGGTAACCCGCTGCTCATCCACGGCCTCCAGCAAGCCTTCAATCAAAGGGTTTTTGATGTCATCCGGGATCGCCATATCATCCAATAAACCATCCCACATGCTGCCACAGGTACCAAGAATCACCATGCTGTCTGGTTGCATGCGCTCTTGCAGCAAATAGCCAAAGTACGCTAAGGGTTGGCTTGGTCCTTCTGGCATTTGATAAACCGTTGTTCGGTAGCTGCCATCATTTTTTGGGGTTCTGCCAAGAAAGCTGATCAAATATTTTTCCATAAGACGGTTACGCTCCAACAAAGGTAATCATATCCGCCATAATAGGCAGCTGGTATGGGTTATTCTGGCCTTTTGTTTGCGGTACCAGCAGGTTGACCGCCGCTTTCGGCAGGTGTTTGCTCAGGTATTTTTGCAGGCTGGTTCGGCGGTCACTGAAGTTGTTTTCGTCGAAGCGGTGATCGCTCACACGCTTTAAAGCATCGACGGTTTTTCCATCCAGGCTGCCTTGGAACTCGAGCTCTTCAAGCGCGTCGATAAGGTTTTCCGAATCAAACCGAATCCCTTCCAGTGTGCACAGCTCTTGCAAGATAGCCAAGGTGAAGTCGGCTGTTTCATTGCGGTACGTTTGGCGGTAAAAGCCGGGTTCATTGTGTTTTTTGGCGCGGGCAAAAGCAGCCAACAGGGCAAAATCGGCTTTGCGGTTTCCAAATTCAATGGTCTTATGGCCAAAGGTAACCTGCGGGTTGGCTTTGTCGAAGTTCAGCGTTAGCTGCACATGCTCAGGGCGCTGCGCCAGTTGGATGGCGTTCACAATCTCGTTGTAGCTAAATTGCTCAAACTCTGCCACCAACTTCGGGTTGAGCATGCGCTGACTAATAAGCGGTATTTCGGCCAGCATGACTTCGGCTTTGCTGCAATCCAATCGGATATTGTCACGGCCATCAATGGTTTTTGATTGCAGGGTGGGGTAGTAAAACTGCGGGTTCGATTCAAATTGCTCGGATACCAGCACATGGCTTAAACGATCAAAGTCCCGGCCAAAAATTGACATGGCATAGCCCAGGAAAAAAGTCATGGTTTTACGTCCGCCCGCAATGGAGGCATGAATACGGACATCGTTATCCAGGCTGCGATTTGCAATTGTTTTTACAATGAAATCGGCCAGGGCTTCCTGATCCTCCAATGTACGGGCATCGGCCACTTCATTGCCTGCCGCATCTGGGATTACGTGGATCAATGACTCGGAAAACTCCGGCAGTTCCAGGTTGTACTCGTCACAAAGTGCTTGCAGTTTGCCATCGGTAATTAAGTTGAGCCGTGCTTGCTCTTTGCCGAACGAAGTTGTCAGGATCTCGATTTTTTGTGGCCATTCCAGCCCTTGTTTGTAAATCCCATACAAGGTTTCGGTAATAACCTGCGGGGTTGCGCCGGTCACGGCAAGCAGCAGGGTCTTGGTTGGTTGGCTCATAGTCAAACTCCGTAATACTAATGTGTGAGTGGGTAGTCTAAGTGGATGAGAGGATTTGGAGCAGATGACAAGTTTGTGATGCTCCTTGGCGCTGGGGCTCCGTCTTTGTATCCTTGACTGGGTATTCAGATCTTCCTGGACAAAAGCTTACCTTGATTGGACTGGAAATCCCAGACACTAGGCCGATGATTTTCCGAAATAAATCATTTTCTGGGAGAAAGGTTTAAGCCTTTACAATGCCAGGTGGTGGGGGTAAGATTTGTTGGCTCTTGGATAAAAAGGTGATGGCTAAAAAATAGCCAATCGATTGATTAAAAATCAATCAATTATTTTCTGTTGGAACTTGCTGTTTTTTATAAAGAAAAAATTAGCTTAGAGTCCAACAGCTGCCCCGACTATTGAGGGGATTAAGACATAGAGTAATGGTCCGCATGGGCCTCTTTATCGTCCAACAGCTGCCCCGACTATTGAGGGGATTAAGACTGCTACTGCTCTGTGCCACGTATCCAACAAGTGTCCAACAGCTGCCCCGACTATTGAGGGGATTAAGACGTTTTGATTACTGCTTCTCGCTCCGCGTCCAGGTCCAACAGCTGCCCCGACTATTGAGGGGATTAAGACCTGTCGTCACAGGCCAGCACAATAGGCTCCACGTCCAACAGCTGCCCCGACTATTGAGGGGATTAAGACTCCTACGGCCCGTCACAAGGTTTTCTCGTCAATTGTCCAACAGCTGCCCCGACTATTGAGGGGATTAAGACACCCCAGGCAATACGCTCACCCATGATAATCAGTCCAACAGCTGCCCCGACTATTGAGGGGATTAAGACTTTGAACGGTCGGTCGTCCTCGTCGAACAAGGCGTCCAACAGCTGCCCCGACTATTGAGGGGATTAAGACATGCTCAGTAACATTGTGTTTTTTACCTATAATGTCCAACAGCTGCCCCGACTATTGAGGGGATTAAGACCGTTATTTAACCTTTACGCGGTTTTTAGGGACGTCCAACAGCTGCCCCGACTATTGAGGGGATTAAGACATTTCTTGTACTGCAGGGCGTTTCATGCTCATAAGTCCAACAGCTGCCCCGACTATTGAGGGGATTAAGACCTGCACCAGGTACGATGCCCCGCCTGACTTAACGTCCAACAGCTGCCCCGACTATTGAGGGGATTAAGACTCACCCTCGTTGTAGCGAGCGATGGTATTTTGTGGTCCAACAGCTGCCCCGACTATTGAGGGGATTAAGACCATTTCCACTAATACCTTGGCATTTTTTCTGGATGTCCAACAGCTGCCCCGACTATTGAGGGGATTAAGACGTGCGTCCTGCTGCGCCCTCGTTCCATATCAGGGTCCAACAGCTGCCCCGACTATTGAGGGGATTAAGACCGGTGGGACACTAGCCAATCAGCCAGCTTATCGGTCCAACAGCTGCCCCGACTATTGAGGGGATTAAGACCTCCCCCTAGTGGTGTCTCCGAGGGGGCATCCGTCCAACAGCTGCCCCGACTATTGAGGGGATTAAGACAACTCTTCGACGTTCTTTGGTCGGTGATATAAGTGTCCAACAGCTGCCCCGACTATTGAGGGGATTAAGACTCGAAGGCCCTGGCTGTGGAAATCCGTCCACTGTCCAACAGCTGCCCCGACTATTGAGGGGATTAAGACGGGATACACATCCCCACTCCATTGCGCCTGCTAGGTCCAACAGCTGCCCCGACTATTGAGGGGATTAAGACACTCGTATATTGTTTCTAGGGATATACATCCCCGTCCAACAGCTGCCCCGACTATTGAGGGGATTAAGACAACCTTAAACCCACT
>NZ_JAUHLI010000019.1:0-55505 GCF_036325985.1 Alkalimonas cellulosilytica | reverse complement strand
CCATGCCGGCAGGGTTTTTATTTGTTGTTGGCGTTGGGCTGTCTGGTACTTTGGGGCCAAAGCCGCTAGGCTAACAGCATGATTGTACATGGGATACTGACTTCATGCTGAGCAATTTTGCCAAACCCTTTGTTCGACTGACCGAACGTTATCTGCCAGATCCCTTTGTGCTGGTATTGCTTTTGACCCTGCTGGTATTTGCAGCCGCTGTGCTGTTTCAGCAACAGGCACCGCTGACGGTACTGCGGTATTGGGGGGATGGCTTTTGGGGCCTGCTGAGCTTTGCCATGCAGATGATGCTGGTGCTGGTCACCGGTTTTTTACTGGCGACCACCCCTTTGGTGCAGCGGGCGCTGGATGGGCTGGCTGCCAAGGTGCAGAGTGCCGGTACGGCCATTGTGCTGGTGACGTTGGTCGCACTGATAGCCAGCTGGCTGAACTGGGGCTTTGGTCTGGTGGTGGGCGCTTTTTTTGCCAAAGCACTGGCCAGGCGGGTGGCGGTGGATTACCGTTTGCTGGTGGCCAGTGCCTACTCCGGTTTTGTGATTTGGCATGGTGGCCTGGCAGGCTCGGTGCCACTGACCATTGCTACGGAGGGGCACTTTTCTGAAGCCTTGATTGGCGTGATTCCGACCAGTCAGACCATTTTCTCCGGTTTTAATCTGACACTGACGCTTTTGCTGGTGCTGTTGATCCCACTGTTGAACCGGTTGATGCTGCCGAATAAAGACGAAGCGGTTTTGGTGGATCCGGCCAAACTGGCTGAGCCGGAACAAACAGCGCCTTTGCCAGAGCGTCCGGCTGAGTATCTGGAGCACAGTCACTGGCTGGGCTGGTTGTTTGGTGGCCTTGGGCTTGGTTACTTGTGGCTGTATTTTAGTGATGGCGGTGGGCTGAATTTAAACAGCGTCAATTTGTTGTTTTTATTTGCGGCGATTTTACTGCATCAGAGCCCGCGCAATCTGCTGACCAGTTTGCAGCAGGCGATCAGTGGCAGTGCCGGTATTTTACTGCAGTTTCCATTTTACGCCGGCATGATGGCGGTGATGGTGCAGTCGGGCATGGCGCAAAGTTTGTCACAGTGGTTTGTTGGCTTTGCCAGCAGTGACACCTTGCCGCTGTGGAGCTTTTTAAGTGCTGGTCTGGTCAATATTTTTGTGCCTTCCGGCGGTGGTCAGTGGGCGGTGCAGGCACCGGTGATGCTACCGGCTGCGCTGGAGCTGGGTGCTGATATCGAGCGGGTGGCGATGGCAGTGGCCTGGGGCGATGCCTGGACCAATCTGATTCAGCCGTTCTGGGCCTTGCCAGTGCTGGCGATTGCCGGCTTAAAAGCCAAGGATATTATGGGCTTTTGTTTGCTGCAGCTGCTGCTGACGGGCTTGGTCATCGCTGCGGTACTCACCTGGTACTAAGCAGGTGCTCACTGCCTTTGCCGTACAGAGCCACCAAGTTTTGCTTGAGTTTTGCTATAGTGGCATTACAACCTATTTATGAACCAGGGAGCTGATTCGTATGCAACACATAGTCATTACCGGAGGTAACCGCGGTATAGGTTTATCGCTGGTGAAACAATATTTGGCCAAGGGCTGCAAAGTGACGGTACTGTGCCGTACCATGTCGGCCGAGCTGGCCGATCTGGATGTGACGGTGCACAGTGGCATTGATTTTAGCCAGTCTGAGCAGTTGCAACAGGTGGCTCAGCAGTTTGGCAACAACTCGGTCGATATTCTGATCAACAATGCCGGTATTTTCAGCAATGAAACGCTGAATGATTTGGATCTTAGCCGTATTCATGCACAGTTTCAGGTGGACGCCCTGGCACCACTGGTACTGAGCCACGCCATGCTGCCGGCGCTTAGAAAAGGCAGCAAGATTGCGATGATCACCAGCCGGATGGGTTCGATCAGCGACAATGGATCGGGTGCCTATTACGGTTACCGCATGGCTAAGGCCGCGCTGAACGCAGCCAGTGTATCGCTGAGCCTGGATGTGGCCAGCCAGCAGATTTATGTGGGGATTTACCACCCGGGTTTTGTCAAAACGCAGATGGTGGGCTTTGCCGGCGATATCAGCCCGGATGAGGCTGCCCGTCGTCTGGTTGAGCGCATCAGTGAGCTGTGTGCCGATAACAGCGGCCAGTTTTTCCACAGCAATGGCGATGCGTTGCCCTGGTAGGCAAAGCAGAGCTGTGTACCCTGCTTCACTACGAAACTCTGATGCCTGCTGGGAATGCATTGAGCTGGCCAGCAGGCATGAAGCATTAGTACTTGCTGTCCAGCAGTTGTTGCAACGACTGCAGCTGCTCACGGCTGAGTTCGGTCTGTTCCAGCATACGGCGGATCACTTCCACCTTGTGTTCGGCGACTTTCTGGCGAATATCAAGGATGTGTTCAGCCATCAGCTCATCATCACCACTTCGTATAATCAATTGCTTGATGCCATCTTTATCCTGCCAGTGCACTCTGGGGAGTGGTGGTATAGGCGGAATGGGTGGAAAGTCTGGCCGGCTAAGCAGTCGTTTCAGCTTTTCCTGCCGTTCAGGCTCCAGGCTATCGAATAGTTGCTGCCACTCTGCACTCTCTTGCCAGTCACGGCCTGAAAAGTGCCACTCCTGCCGCTCCCCATCCTGCAGCAAAATGATCCGGGTGGATTGCGAACTGCTGGTTTGCTCTTTGGCCTGGACGGATTGCACACTGCAGCCAGTCATTGCCAGCGCGAGCGCTGCGTAAATCATTGCTTTCATTTGTTGTCTCCTGTGGTATAGGTTCACAGCAGTCAATGAAAAAGCCGTGCCAGAATTAAAACTATTTATTTTCAAATGGTTAATTGAACCCTTGGTCGCTTGTTGCGGATATCATCCTCCTGACTTCCGGATTTGAGGATAGAGTACTGCCAGGATTGACCGGCTAGCCGCTTGAAGCGAGTACAAAGAATACAAAGTGGCTTGTTTTGTATCAGAAATCGCCTTGCTGATGGAGTTGGCATATAGTTTGTAACATAGAGTTTGTAAGTAGATGAATGCTGGTGTGGTTGCTGCTGATTCGCGGAGCAGTCTGGTGGATTTTGGAGTGCAGATGTCGATACGTTGGATTTTATCATTAGGAATTATCGGGCTCTTGCTGGTGATGGCGGTGAGTCAGATTGTATTGATCCAGAGCTTCAGGGAGCGGATTGAACAGCAAATCAGTAGCAGTAGCTCGGAGTTAACTCAGGTGGTGCTGGATGAGGCGAAGCGGCAGTTGATTGAGATCCCGATGCCGCCAACACCGCCGGAGCCGCTGGAGATTCTGCGTGACTTGAAGGTACCGACTCCGGAAGCATTACGCAACCGCGAAGAGCGGGAGGCCTGGCGCCGGGAGCTGCAACAGCAGTTGGAGCAAAACCGCGAGGAACGACAAGCCAGACAACAAGAGATGCAGGCCAGTCAGCAGGAATGGCAAGCCTGGCAGCAGCAGGTGCAACAGCAGGTGCAGCAGCAAGTGCAGCAGAATTTGCGTATTGTGATCCAGCGACAGTGGAGTCCGGAGGCAATCCGGGCGCAGGTGGAACAGGCACAACAGCAAATGCAGTTGCAATCGGCTGCGCCGCTGTTTCGCGAGTTCACTGCCTATACAGTGATGTTGATTGCACTCAGTACCGGCATTGCCATGTTGATCTCCTTATGGTTAGGTCATCGTTTAATTCAGCCATTACAGAGCCTGGTGGCGGGGTTTCGCACCTTGCAGCAGGGGCAGTTGGGGCAGCAGATTGCGGTGCAGGGCTTACGGGAGTACCGCTATGTCAGTGCTCAGTTTAACCAGATGAGTCTCCGGCTGGCTGAGCTGGCAGAGATGGCCGAACAGGCACAGCAACAGCAGCATCTGGTTGAAATTGGTGAGATGAGCAGAGGCCTGGTGCATGCACTGCGTAACCCATTGCATACCCTGACATTATTGATGGAACAACTGGGGGATGAGCCCGATGCTGTCAGGCGTAAGCAGCTGATGCAGCAGGCGGAGCAAAAGATCCAGCACATCAACCGCAGCCTGACCGCGGTGTTAACTTTGAGCTGTGCGGACGTCGATCGGCAACAGCAGGTCTCTGTCAGTGCTATTTTGCAGGATTTGCAGCTTGAATTTTCTGCCAGCCCGGTCCGGATAGAGCTGGATGCACCCACCGATCTGGTGCTGGCCGGAGCCGAGCAAGAGCTACGCGCTATTATCCATACCTTGTTGAGCAATGCGGTGGAAGCAAGTCCGGTCAATGGCATCATTCGTATCCAGCTGGATGCAGCGTGTGCTGCGCTTTGCATCACCGATCAGGGCGACGGCCTGGAGCCGGCTATCGCCGAGCAATTGTTTCAGCCACATATCAGCAGCAAGCCAGCAGGCGCTGGCATGGGCCTTTACATTGCCCAGCGTCTGATGCAGCGTTACTATCAGGGACGAATTGCCCTGGAAAATTATGAGTCCGGTGGCTGCCGGGCCTGCTTATTTTTTGCGGAATCAAAGAAATGAAGAGCACCTTATTGCTGGTAGAGGACGACCCGCAGCAGCGTGAGCTGCTGATCCAAATCCTTAGCGCTGAGCCCTATCAGATCCTGGCTGCTGACTCGGTGGAAAGCGCCATTTTGCTGCTGAAAGAACACCGGGATATCCAGCTGGTGTTCAGTGACTGGAAGCTCGGAGCCCGCACTGCCATGCAGTTATTGCAGTATGTGCGTCAGCACCTGCCGGAGCTTGGCTTTGTGGTTGCGACTGCTTATGGCTCCATCAGTCATGCAGTGGAGGCAATTCAGGCCGGGGCTGATGATTACCTCAGCAAGCCTTTCAAGCGGCAGGAGCTGCTGCTGGCCATTGAAAAAGCCCTGCGGGCATCGACACTGCGGCTGCAAAATCGCCGCTTGACGGCCAGTTTGTCGGAGCAACAACAACTGGTCGATCTGGTCGGTAAGGCGCCCTGTATGCAGCAGCTGTTTGAGCGCATCAGCCGGATTTCACCGACTCAGGCCACGGTGTTGATCACCGGCGAAAGTGGTACCGGCAAAGAGCTGGCAGCGCGGGCGCTGCACCAGCTGTCGCCACGGCATCAGGGTCCTTTTATGGCGCTAAACTGTGGCGCCATCCCGGAGCATCTGGCCGAAGCTGAACTGTTTGGCGCTGAGAAAGGGGCTTACACCGGGGCCAGTCAGAGCAAAGCCGGCAAATTCGAAGCTGCGCAGGGGGGCACCATTTTCCTGGATGAAATTGCCGAGTTACCGTTAAACCTGCAGGCTAAGTTATTGCGTTTATTGCAAGAAGGCACCGTCACCCGGTTGGGCAGTCATCAGGAAATTGCGTTGGATATCCGGGTAGTCGCTGCGACCCATCAAAACTTAGTCAAAGCCGTGGAAGAAGGCCGATTTCGGGAGGACTTGTATTACCGGTTGAATGTGGTGCCGATTCGGATGCCTGCGCTTAGAGAGCGGGCAGAAGACATTCCGCAACTTATCCGGCATTTTCTTCGCCTGCACCAGCAACGCTATCAGTTGCAAGTGCCAGAGCTCAGTAAGACGGTGTTGCGGCAGCTGATGGATTATCACTGGCCGGGCAATGTACGGGAGCTTAGTAACCGACTGGAACGTTTTGTGCTGTTAGGGGATGAGCAGGAGTTGGTGCAGGATTTGCGCAGCAAAGCAAATTCAGCCGTGCTGGCTGGGGGGGCTTTTCGGCTGCCGGAGCAAGGCATGGCCTTTGATGCTCTGGAGCAGCAATGCTTACAGCAGGCTCTGGCGCTGGCCGAGGGCAACAAAACCAAGGCCGCTAAATTGCTGGATATGCCTTATAAGGCCTTTTTGTACCGGCTGGAGAAGTTCAATCTGGTGCCCTGAGTTGTCATTTTCTGCCTCTCACAAAGCCTGGCTGGCGGTTTTTTGTACAGTATACGCTATACTAGAAACAGGCGCCGTTACCGCCAGGCGGTATGCCATTGTGCAACGCATAAGGAGGCATCGCCATGACATCCAAACGCATTATTTTGTGCTGTGACGGCACCTGGAATGAACCGCAGGAAAACCCAACCAACATTGTGAAGATTGCCCGTGCTATCCAGCCGAAGGCTGAGGATGGCCGTCATCAGGTGGTGTTTTATGACCAGGGGGTAGGTACCTTTGGTCGGGTGGATCGCTTTTTTGGCGGTGCATTTGGCATGGGGGTGGCGCGCAATGTGTTAAGGGCTTACCGCTTCTTAGTCCACAACTACCAGCCGGGTGATGAAATCTACTGCTTTGGTTTTAGTCGTGGCGCTTATACGGCACGGGCTGTGGTCGGGATGGTCCATGCCCTGGGGTTGGTGTCAAAGCAACAATTGCACCAGTTAGGGGAAGCGTATCGTTACTACCGCTCAGCCCCCGAGCAACGGGCAACGCAATGGTTAAACAACCCTTATCAGCACAATTACCGGCCAACCATTCGCATGGCGGGTGTCTTTGATACGGTGGGGGCTCTGGGTGTGCCGGTGCTGGCGCTTAACCATTGGGGCCGCTCCCGGATTGGCTTTTTTGATACCCATTTAAGTCCTCTGGTTAAACATGCCTACCACGCGCTGGCGCTGGATGAAAAACGGGAGCCGTTTGCGCCGGATTTGTGGACCGGGGACATTCTGCCCGATCAACAGGTTGAGCAATGCTGGTTTGCCGGTGTTCACTCCGATATTGGCGGTGGCTATCCTCGTACTGGATTATCGGATACCTGTCTGGAATGGATGCTGGAAAAAGCCAGAGCGCTTGGGTTGAGCTTTGATGAGTTCTACCTGGAGCAACAGCTTCGCACTGCACCGATGCAGCGTGAACACAACTCCTATACCTGGCCTTACCGTTTGTTGGCTTTACTCAACAATGGGGTCTATATCCGCCGTATTTATGGCAGAAGCAATGAAGCTGCGATGGGAGTGCGGGTTCACAGCAGTGTTTATCAGCGTATTGAGTCGGGTTACTACCAACCCCAAAACCCGGATTTGCCAGCTAGCCTTAAGGATTATCTGGCCAGCCTGCCGGATGGCGCGCCTGACACGGCAGTCAAGGTAGCGGCAAACGATGGCAGTGAGCGGCGGCAATACCCGCGTTTGGCGGCAAAAGCGGAGGCCGACTCAGCCCGCTTGTATCTATCCACAGAGGCGTTTGAATGTCAGGTGCTGGATTACAGTGAACAAGGCGGGGTGCGGTTGCGTTGCAGCAAAGCTATGCATCCAGGTACGCGATTGCAGCTGGCTTTTGAGAAAACCGGGCTGCGTCAGGCGGTATGCGTTTGGCAGCGCGGTGATGAGAGCGGAATTCGTTTTGCAGCTTGAGCTATGCAAGGCACTTTTCTGCTAGCGGCAGACAAATGCCTTGCATGTATCAATGAAGGTGCTTGCTCACTGTGATCCGGTGATCATATCTGTAATGGTTGAGCTGGTTCCATTCGAGCGTATTACCGAGCATGGGGAACCTGAGTTTTCACAGTTTGTACCCCGGATTCTGCTGCCGATGGAGCCCCGGATATACTGTCCTGAATTATCCAACTGGCGAGCCAGGCTACCAAGTTGAGAAGTCAGCTGATTACGTTGTCCAACAACCTGGATCACCTCGATAGAATCCACGTCATTGAAGTATGCTACCAGCTCATGTTGTTCTGCATCCTGCTGCAATGTATCAATAATGTCTTGCAGTTGTGCCCGGGCATTTGGGTAACCGTGGATAGCAAGGTTGCGGAAAGTTCGTCCGGCAGCCTCGAGATCTTGCTCCGTCCCCAGGCCAAAGGTTTGCAGGCGGGCATACAGATACATAGAGTCCATATGACGTTGTTCATCGCCCTTTTTAAGTAGCTCCGCTGCCTTGGTAATATCTTCAGGTTGGTGTGTCTGAATGAGCTTGCTGGCTTTTAGGTAGAGTGCTGGTGCATAATTCTGTGCTACAGCCCGGTCTAGCAGTTCTTCTGCTTTTACAGCATCTTGTGGCAGCAGAAAACCCCGCTGGTACCAGTCGGATTGCAGATACATCGCCATGGCACTGCCCTGGCGCACGCCCTGTTGCAAGAAGCGCAATGCTTCATCGGCATCGTATTCGTAACCTTCACCACTGGCGTAGGCCAAGGCAATCACGGCTGATGCATCACCACTACCATAGCGGGATAAGCGACGCAGGGTTCGTAAATCGCTGCTGCATTCTCCTTGCTCACATACCGAAAGGCCAATGCCAATCTCCTGTTGATCGGATGGTTGCTGCTGCTCAGATAGCTGGGCTGGGGTAGATAGCAGCAAGCCTAAAGCTGTAAAAGTGCACAATGTCATTAATTTCATAGCGATTCCCTGCAAAGTAACAGTTTGTTCTTGTTGATAGTTCAGTGGAATCAAGGCAGAAAGTCAATGATGATTTTTTATCATAATGTAACAGTATATTAATTGTGGCTGACTTGCTCTGGTCAAATTGCGAGCAAAGTTTTGGATCTAACTACCATTCGCAGCTATGCTGTTAAGTCTTAGCAAAACAAAGACGGCTCCGGGAGTAATGAGTCGCTGCGAAGATGAACTAAAACAAGGATGCGGACTATGTTGCAATTAAAACATTTACTCACACTTCTGCTGGTGTTTTTTTCTGGTTGGGTGGTAGGTGATTCGTTGAAACTGGATATGGAGCCTGGCCTTTGGGAGCACAGCTTCTCGATGCAAAGTGAAAGTGGAGAGCTGGAGCGGGCAATGGAAGAAGCCAAGCGCCAGCTGGAAGGCTTGCCAGCAGCGCAGCGTCGGATGATGGAGTCGATGCTGGAGCAGCAAGGCATTCGCTTTGGCGGTAGCAGCTCCTCCATTCAGGTGTGTTTAACCCAGCAGGATATAGAGCAAGGCAGTATGCCGCAGCAGGAAGGCTGTGAGCAGACTCTTGAACCTCAAGGCGATAACCGTTTTCGTTTTAGTTTCCGGTGCGATACCAACCCACCCTCCAGTGGTCAGGGAGAAATGGTGCTGGAAAGTTCGCGCTCCTACCGCGGCAATGCAGAGTTTACCACCGAGGTGAATGGTCGTGCAGAACGCATGACTATGCAGCAGCAAGGCAAGTGGCTGCGAGCGGAGTGTGGTTAATACGAAAAGAGTGAGCCTGCCAGGCTTTTGCTGACGGCTCACTCAGGTTCACTTAAGTCAGGCGTTTAAATGCGAAGACAGCCAATGCACCAAGCAGGCTAGTGCTTGCAATGAGTAGTAGCAGGTGCAGCCACAGCGCATGGCCCTGATCCATGGCAATGACTTTCAGGCCAATTTGCGATAAGTGATAGCTGGGCCAAATCCAGCTGGCGTGTTGCAGCACTTGCGGTAGTAGGGTGATGGGTAGCCATAAGCCGGATAAAAAGGCCATTGGCAGGTACAGCAGGTTGACTACACCCGGTGCAGCTTTATCACTCAGAGTTAGGCCTAAAATCAGCCCGATTAAGGCAAAAGGCAAGGTGCCAAGCAGCAGTACCAGTACCAGCAGCACCCACTGTGTAGCGAGAAGCTGCACATCGGCCAGTAGCACGGCAATGCTAAACAGTGTGATGATAATCACCAGTGCAAACACAAGGGCGGTAATGAGCTTCGCCAGCAAATAGGCCCCAAGCGGCATCGGCGACAGTCGTTTTAAGGTAAGCCAGCCATGTGCCCGGTCGCTTGCAATTGTCATGGCAAAATTAAACATGGCCGGGCCCATAATGCCAAAGCAGGCGTAGGTCACCAGCATATAGGTGCTTGCCGAACCGGTATTTAAAAAAACACCAAAAAACACATAGAAAATGGTAGGAAATGCCAGCGCTGGCAACACAAAACCAGGTGTGCGCCAGACACTGACTAAGTCGTACCAGGCTTCTTTACGATAGACAATGGCAGTAGTCATGCGGCGTGCTCCTTGTGAGTGGTGTCGTTTTGGGTGAGTTGTAAAAATGCCTGCTCCAGCCCGACCGACCGTATTTCCAGCTGGCGGACGCTATCATCGGCCAGCAGCAGAGCTTTTACGGTGCACTCAGCATGGCTGCTGTGGAGGATGCAAAGGCTGTGCTCGCGCTGCAGATGCTGGACGCCTGGCAGGGTCAGCAAAGCCTGGTCAGTTAAGGTGCTTTCGCATTGAATGACTTTGTAGTGGGTTAAGGCTTTGAGCTCCGCCGGGCTGCCACTCGCCACCACCACGCCTTGATTCAGCACAGTGATCCGATCCGCCAGTTGTTCAGCCTCTTCCAGATAATGGGTGGTGAGCACAACGGCTACCCCCTGCTGTTTTAGCTGTTGCACTTGCTGCCACAAAGCGCGCCTTGCCTCAACGTCCATGCCGAGCGTTGGCTCGTCCAGAAACACCAGGTTCGGCTTAGCCGCCAGGGCCAGTGCAAACAACAAACGCTGCTTCTGACCACCGGATAAACGGCCAAAGCGCTGTTGGCTATGAGCTTCCAGCCCGGCCAGAGCGACCAGCTCCGTAGCGCTGTAGCCATGGACATAGTAGCTGCTGAACAAATCGCACTGCTCAAACACGGTGAGGTTGGCGCTCAGGTTGCCGATTTGCATCATCACGCCCAGTTGCTGGCGTAAGGCCCTGCTGCGCGTGCTGCCCTGTTGCAACTCACCAAAGAGGTTTATCTCGCCACTGTCGGCCTTGATCAAACCCAAAATAGCCGAAATGAAGGTGGTCTTTCCTGCTCCGTTCGGGCCCAGAATGCAGAGTACCTCGCCGGCAGCCAACTGGATATCCACGCCGGCTAGCACAGTAGTGGCGTCATACGCTTTGGTCAGGCGTTTTACGTCGAGTGCGAACATTGCTTTACTCCTCTGTCACGGCATGGCTGTGCAGAAACTGCGTGATTTGCTGGGTAAGCCACTCGGGCGCATCCGCCATAATGAAATGTTTGGAGTCTGCAGCAAAAGCGAAGCTGTGGTACTGTGCCGGGGCATTGGCCAGCTGGTTTTCATAATTTGCCTGTACCTGTTCAGGCGTGCTGTAGGGAGCGCCATGTTGCAGTGCTCCAAGTGTTAGCACTGGCACGCGGATATTGCCCAATTGTGGTCTTAAGTCAGCCTGCATCAATTCGCCCATCACGCGGCCTGCGGTCATGTCATCGGAGCGGAACATGTCGTTCTCAATGAGCTGATGCCAGCTTTCGTTATTCGCCATACTTTGGGCCATAGCCATAGGGTCAAAATTTGCCGGGGCGGCATTTTGGCGAGCACTATCACTGGCTGTGCTCTGAGCAAAAAGTGCGCCCAGTGCTGGTAAGCCATCGATATTTATCGCACCGCCGATAGCTTCGGGGGCCGTTGCGGCTAAAGCCAGTGCCAGGTAGCCCCCCAATGAATGGCCAATGACTACCGGTTTATTCAGTTGCTGCTGCCGGATATAGCGCAAAATCGCCTCTTGCTGGGTCGGTAAAAAGCCATGCTCCCACGCCTCATGTGCCAGCGGCATCACCCCGCCAAAGCCGGCCAGTGTGAACACATGCAGCTGATAGTCCGCCTGCAGTGCCTCGACGGTGCTGTGCCACACATCGCCGGAAGATGCCAGGCCAGGAATAAGCAGAACGGCTGGTCCCTCTCCGACTACCGTTACCTCGAAACAAGCACAGACAGAGTGTTCTGCATTTTGCGTGGTTGCCTGTTGAGCGGTGCTCGCCTGTGAGGTGTCCGCCTGGGCGGCTGTCGCAGGCAGGCTGACCAAAGCGCCGGCTACACCTACAGCCAGAATCAGGCTGCGAAGTGGGGTGTTGAATGATGTCATAGTAAGTGCCTCATACTTGATGGTTGTCGATGAGGGCAGTTTAGGCCGGAGCGATCGTTTGCATAGGTAACGCTTGTCAGCAATTGAGGATGACAACTGTCATGCCATTCTGTGATGGTTGTCACTGGCACAGTCGCAGTCATTGCGCTTACACTGTTTGCAGTTAAGTGCGGGAGAACCAGATGCAACCCTTCGATAAAATGGAGACAAAACTTAGCTGGGTTTATCTGATCAACCTGGTGTTCTTTATTATTCCGTTATTTACCATCCGTTTTGAGCTCTGGCAGTACCTTGCGATGGCTACGGCCTTGCTGATTTTCCTTTATTGCTATTTTTGGGCTTATCGTTGCAATCGCAATGAGATGGTCAAACCCGTTGTTGGTATTGTGGTCGTTGCGACGTTGATCACACCGGTGAATTACGGCGCTATCGCCTTATTTGCCTATGCCGGCTTTTTTATCGGCTATGCCTGCAGGCTACAGCGTTATCTGCTTCTTATGACGATGCTCATCGTGTTGTTGGTGCTGCTCTATGTCTTGCTGGGTATTCAATGGGAGCTGTTTCTGCTGATGGGGGTCCCCGTTGTGCTGGGCGTCAGCCTGTTAGGCCGTGTTGAGCAAGCCAAGCAGCGACAGCGATTGGCAGAGCGACAAAGTGCCGATGAAATTAAGCAGTTGGCAACCATGGTTGAGCGGGAGCGTATTGGCCGCGATTTGCACGATATATTAGGCCATACGTTATCAAGCATTATCCTAAAGGCTGATTTAGCAGAGAAATTGCTAATGCACCAGCAAACAGATGCCGCCCGGCAGCAGCTTAGCGAGTTGAGTCAAATCGCACGGGATGCGCTTAGTCAGGTACGGCAAAGTGTGTCAGGCTACAAACATCAGGGCTTAACGGCAGAAGTAACCAAACTGCTCAATCGCTTGCGCGATGCGGGTTTTCAGGCCGAACTTCACGGGGAGCTTCCCATCTTGGATCCTCGCCGTGAAACAGCCGTGGTGTTGGCCTTAACCGAGTTGGTGACCAACATTATGCGTCACAGCCAGGGCGATAGTTGCCAATTAAGTTTTGTGCAGCAGGGCAAGCAATTGCAGATTCAGCTCAGTGATAATGGTCGTTGCTCTGAACTCAAAGAAGGCAATGGGATTACAGGCTTACGCGAACGGCTGGCGGCCATTGGCGCAACGCTGGCGCTGGAACAAAGTGATGGCGTGACGGCCAGCATTCAACTTTCACTGCAGGAACAGACAGCATGAAAATTTTATTGGCCGAAGATCAGGCGATGGTCCGTACAGCCCTTGCCAGCCTGCTGCGATTGGAATCCGGTTTTGACGTTACCGAAGCAGCTGATGGTGACCAGGCACTGACGCTGTTAAAGCAACAGCCGTTTGACTTGCTGCTAAGCGATATCGAAATGCCGGGAAAAACCGGCATTGAGCTGGCGCACTATGTCCAACAGCACAAGTTAACTACCAAAGTGGTGATCATCACCACCTTTGGTCGTGCTGGTTATGTCAAGCGGGCGATGGATGCTGGTGTCGGTGGCTTTTTGTTAAAAGATGCGCCGGTTGAGCAGCTGGTGCAAGCTATTGCACAAGTGATGGCCGGTAGAAAAGTGGTCGACAGCGAACTGTTGCTAAACTCACTGGGCGAACAGGATCCACTCAGTGATAAAGAGCGCCAGGCGTTACGCTTGGCGGCGGATGGTAAAAGTACCAGTGAAATCGCGGCGGCCCTTTATATTGCAGAAGGTACCGCCCGTAACTACTTATCTGACGCGATCAACAAGTTAGATGCCGCCAACCGGATTGATGCGGCCCGTATCGCGCGGCAGAAGGGCTGGTTGTAAGCAGAGCCCTAGCTATGAGCGCATTTGTTGCCGGCTTTCAATCGCAGTAATTCTCCCTTGCACCAAGGTGATGCTGACCAGATAATTGCCACCGATCGAGCCCGGTAAAATATAAGACCAGGTTTCGACACGCTCGCCTGCTTGTCCGGGCTCCATGCTGATAGCATGCACCTCGACATCTTTGCTCAGGGGCTGACCGGCCCGATCCAGCAGTTCGATACGGCTCATATTACAGCTAAGCAGCTTGCCATCTTTCATGCGAAAGCCGCAGGCTGAAGCACTAAATGAGCTGACCATCAGGGTGCCAGCCAACAGAAGCATGAAGATACGCATGATATTCTCCGCGATAGGTAGTTGTTTGAGTGTAAAGCACATACCTTAAAGGCAGATGAATGTTAACCGGATATGCCTAGCCCTTATTCCATAAGTTCTGATGGGCTGGCAGGCTAAAAAAATCGTTAGGCTGCCAGCAGCGGGGCAGCAATTGCCGTAAGAAGCGTTGTTCGGCATCGGCAAATAATTTGCTCAGGATCTCCCGCAGCCGCTCCGGTGGCACCACTTCAAGCTGCTTACGGGCCGTTCGAAAATAAAGGTTCTGTGCCGTTGGAACAGCGTAGTCTTTACCGGTATTTTTATACTGCAGGTTGCGGGTAACAATACGACAGTGCGGAACCTGAGGCTCCGCCGGGTAAAGTGCATTTACAATGGCGAACTCGTATTTATCCCGGCTTTGCTCGCTGGCTCTGGCTGGAATAAAAGCCAGGCCATAGCCTTGAGGGAACAAGCCAGTGATGCGCAGTAACTGATCCACCCAGTCAGCACTATACAGCTGTTGCTGAACACCCTGCTTTAAGAGCAAGGCGGCTTTGGGCAAAGCTTCGTAGCGGAAGCGTTTGCGCCCCGGCATCACAATGGATGCATAGACCTGAGGCACTTTCAGCAGGTTACCGCTACCCTGGCCTGGTACCTGGGTTGCTTCCAGCAGCTGCTTTATCCACTGTTGTTGCTTCTGCTGTTGCTGCTCATGCTGCTGGCGCTCTGTTTTATCGCTGCCCTGATAGGGCCAGACACCTAACCCCTGCTGCACTAATTGCAAGCTGCCCTGATGGCTTTGCAGTAAGAACTGATAACGTGCATCGCTATCCAGCTCAGTCAGTGGATCCAGTCGTCGCTCCGAATTATGCAGCAGCTTCTGCGCCGCTGGATGCAGTTGCCCAAATTCCTGTACCAGGATGGCTTGCAACAGAGGCAGCTGGATCTGGTTTCTAAAAGGGCACAGAGTACTTGCGGTAGGATCGGACTGGCGCTGTTGCCAACAATGCTGCCAGCTGGATGGCATTTGTTCCCGCTCCAACCGGTGATCGAGCAATCGCAGCGCCAGCACCATCTTGTACAGCAGCTTATAACTGAACTGCACCTCCAATGCGCGCTTGGGCTGATGAGGTACCAGCAACTGCAAACTACCCAGCACCCTGGCTGAGCGGGTCAGGGTTTCCGATTTGCTTTCGCCCTCGCACAGTTGCAGCAGCAGCTCACAGCAATAGATACTTTGCTCCAGTCGCTTTAAACGCTGCTGTTCCAATTGGTAACTTAACTCTGTGTAGCGACGACGATGTTGGCTTAGTGCCGGGTCTGGCAGTTTTTTTGCATTCTGCCAGTTTTGCTGCAGGTTCACCAATTCTTGCCAGCCAGGTTGTTCTTGTTGAAAGTAAGCTCGCACCAGACCAAAGAGTGAGTCTTGTGGCTGGCTGGCCTGGTAAAGGGCCGTCAGCAAGAAATTTAGCTGCCGCAAAAAGACATTGGCATATATGGTTTTATCCGCGGTTTTGGCCAAGACGATTACCTCATCCTATCAATGCAACTGCTGACCTGTAGTGCCTTTAGCAAGCACCAACTTGGTTGAAAGCTCATCTTAACATACGTCAACACCATAAAAAGTAAAGCCTGAGTGTAGTCGGGCTTTCTGCTGCCTGCTGGTGCAAGCAGGCTGATAAATGCATGGTATGAATACGTATTCATCTTGTCCATTGGTTAATTTCTGTCCATAACTGTGCAAGGCATCACCGATGCCGGGCGGGTTGGTGCATCAGGGTGCAATGAAAAGAGCCTGCCATAACAACAAGAAAACCGGGGACAACAGACATGTTGAAGACCAAAAAAACGCTGCTGACACTGGCGCTCGCTGCGGTTGGTGTCAGTGGTTTGGCAGTGGCTGATGCCGGGCAGGATGCGCCTGCCAGTGCCGAAGAACAGGTGGAAGTGATTCAGGTGCGGGGCTTTGCCAGCAGTTTATTCCGTTCTTTAGACGCGAAACGTTTCAGCGACATAGTATCCGAGACCATTTCGGCCGATGATTTAGGCGCTTTACCAGATGTATCGATGGCTGACGCGCTCACACGCTTGCCGGGGGTATCGGCGGTGCGTACCGGCGGTCAGGCCGCCGAAATCAATATTCGTGGTATGTCGGGTGGCTTTGTGTTTTCCACTTTAAATGGCCGTGAGCAGGTGTCTACCAGCGGTAAGCGGAATATTGAATTTGATCAGTACCCGTCTGAATTGATCAATTCGGCTGCTGTGTACAAGTCGCCGAAAGCTTCCTTGATTGAAGGCGGTGTGGCCGGTACGGTCGAGCTGGAAACGGCCAGCCCGCTGCGCAACACCGAGCAGCATAGTTTCACAGTAAATCTGCGCGGTATGTACAACGATCGGGCTACCGAAGTGCCGGATGGTCAGAGTGTGGGCCACCGCTTTAGTTTTTCGTATCAGGGCAAATATCTGGACGACACCCTGGGGCTGGCGCTGGGCTATGCCCGCTTGTACCAGCCCAGTGTCGCCACCCAGTTTATTGGCCTGGCTTACAATGCGCAAAAAGATGTTACCGGTAATGGTCAGCCGGAGTTTCTTAGTGAGGGTTTTGAGATCCAGCACCGGGGTGGTGAAGAGACCCGCAATGGTTATCTGGCCTCGGTGGAGTGGGTGCCGGTCAGTAATTTCACCTTAAAAGCCGATGCGTTTTTATCGCGCTTTGATAAAGAAGCTTTTGCCCGCGGCTTTCGGGTAAAACTGGGTGGGGCCAGTGCCGCTGTTGGCAACCCGGTGCTGAACAACAGCTCGGTGGTTGGCGGTACCTTTAACCGCACTTCACAAAGCTTTACCCGGGTGGAAATTGTCAATGATGACAACCGGGATTTTAATAAGGTCAACAGTTTTGGCGTGAATGCCGACTGGGATGTGACCGACCGGCTTAATCTGTCGCTGGATGTGTCACGCTCGACCGCCAGCAGTGATTTCCGCAATGGCTTGCTGTGGTCGCTGGTGGCCGAGGACGCCAATGCCGAGGTACCGGTTCTGGATACCAATGTGTCGATCAGCTACTTGCTGAATGGGCTGAACCTGCCGGATATGGGCTTTAATCAGGCGGCGGCCTTTTCCGATATCGATCGGGTGATGGTCAGCAAATATGGCATTTACCCTTATGTAAACTCCGATGCGGTCAATGCCTATAAGCTGGATTTGAGTTACGAGCTGGACCTGCCGGTGCTGCGCTCGATTGAGGCTGGGGTGCGTTATTCCGAGCGGCGTTACAGCAACGATCGCTCGGTGTTCGAATACGGTAGTGATGGCGCCTTCCTGAGCTCACAACCGCCGCTGCGCTTAACGCAGGACATGGTAGATGTGGTCGATTTTAAAGGCAAATTCAGTTACTTCCCCAGCTACCTGGCGATTGATCTGGATAAAGCGCTGAATGCCTGGTTTCCACAGGGCATTCCGCAGCCGGTGCAAACCTGGGGCAGCGGCAACCCGGATGTGATCAACAGCCCGACGCCTGGCGTGGGACCGAATTACAGCTGGTCGGTGCAGGAAAGTGGCCGGGTGTTTGAGGATGTGCTGGCCGCCTATCTGATGGCCAATCTGGATACCGAAATTTTTGGCTTGCCGCTGCGCGGTAATATCGGGGTGCGGCGGGTGCATACCGATCAGTCGGCGACTGATCTGGCCAATGTCGGTGGCGACCCGCTGCAAGGGGCCCAGTTTATTGTCGATGAGGTCGGCTTGATCAATGGCCGCTATGCCCCGGGCATTATTGGCGATAGCTACACCCACTACCTGCCCAGCCTGAACCTGAACTTAGGGTTGACCGAGAATACCCAGCTGCGCTTTGCTGCCGCCAAAGTGATGTCGCGGCCACCGATTAACCGGCTGGCCTCCAATACCGCGATTTTTATCAGCGACGATGGCGAAGTCAGTGGCAACAGCTCCAACAGCCCGTTCTTGCGGCCGTTTGAAGCGACGCAGTACGACTTGTCCTACGAAGTGTACTTCCCGGCCGGCGCTTTTGTTGCGGCCTTGTTTTACAAGGACATCAAGTCCTTTATCAATGACTTCACCATTCAGGAGTTTGATTTTAAAGCCGCCGGTTTCCCGGTACCGGATCAGATTATTAACGAGGATGGTATTCCGCGTGCGACCTTTAATGGCGCTTTTTCTACCGCGGTTAACAACGACGATGGCGGTTACATTCGGGGTTTGGAACTGGCTTACACCCAGGTGTTTAATTTCCTGCCGGATTTCTGGTCTGGTCTTGGGGTCAGTGGCAGCTACTCCTACACCCAGAGTGAGGTCAACCTGGTCAATCCGCTGGGGGGCGATCCGGTGCCCATGAGCTTTGAAGGCTTATCCCGCGAAGTCCTGACCGCCACTGTGTTTTGGGAGTATGAAGGTTTTGAGGCCCGCATCAGCGGCCGCTATCGCTCGCCTTTTGTCTCCACCCAGATTGGTATTGATGAGCAGGTCACCAACTTTCACAGCGAAACCGTGGTCGACTTTCAGGCTGGTTATCAGTGGAACGACCATTTGAAGCTGTTGTTTCAGGTCAATAACCTGACCGATGAACCGACCAAAAGTTACTTTGGGCAGCAGGCCCAGACCGGCACCCTGCAGTTCTTTGGCCGCCAGTATTTCCTCGGCGCTGTGTATGTCTTCTGACACTGAGCATGGAACTGACTACGAATTGGAGCAAGAAAAATGTCTAGTATGAAACAATGCCTGAAGCTGGGTGCCAGTGCGCTGCTGTTGCTGTTGCTCAGTGCCTGCGGCGGCGATTCCACCGAGCAGGGCCAGGTCCTGTTGACCTGTGCTGTACCGCAAATTCCGAATCAGGCCGGCACGGCCTGTATTGATCCACCGCCAATCCAGTGCCCTGCACCCACAGTGCCGGATGCGATGAATGAAAGTTGCGTGGTGGGGGCGGACCCCAATGCGCCGGACCCGATCATTTTCCCGAATGAAAACCAGGCGGTGCTGTTTTACAAAAGGCCGCAGGATGGCAACTACGATGGCTGGCGGCTGCACACCTGGAACAACGATGCCTGCGATGCTTACCAACCAGCGTCGATAGCCCCCTCCTGGGACAATGGTCTGCCGATTACCGGCATCGATCCCAACTACGGCGCCTACTGGTTGCTGGAGCTGAAAGAGGGCTATGCCGGTACCGAAGGCGCTTGCGGTAATTTTATTATCCATATTGGCACCGAAGACTCCGGCAAAGAGATGGGCGGTGGTGATTTCACCATGCCGTTGTCGCAAGACGACCCGGATTTTGCCCGCATGAACTGGACCTTCTCCGGAGTGGCTTCGGTGTTTGAATACCCGCTGCTGTCGTTGGGTGTCAGTGTGCAGGGTGCGGCGGCACACTGGATCGATCAGCATACTTTGATCTGGAATGCCGATGTATGGGCCGCCAACCGGGTACGCTTGTTTCACGATGCCGAGGCTGACATTCAGGTACTGGATGAGGATTTGACTGGCCAGTCGATTGAACTGGTGCCGGTGGATTTAACCGATGCGCAGCGGGCGCTGGTGCCTCACCTTGGCGATCAGCCTGCCTTTATGCTGGATGTGGATCGGGCGACAGCTAAGCAACTGGCGCGTCAGCAGCTGGCATTGGCAGCCTACAATCAAGAGGGTGAGTTACTGACAGCAACCTGGGTGCAGGCCGCCAAAGTGCTGGATGATCTTTATGCCTATGGCGAGAACAGTGCCCTTTCGGCCCAGCTGGGAATTCATTACGAGGCGGGCAGCATCCATACTGCGGTCTGGGCACCCACCGCCCATGAGGTGCGTTTGCAGGTCTACAATGCTGCCAAAAATCTGCAAGACAGTGTGTTGATGGATTACGACAGCGAGACCGGTGTCTGGTCGTACAGCGCTGATCGTGACGAGCTGGACCGGTTGTTCTACCGTTATCAGGTCACCGCTTACCACCCTCTGACCCGTGCTGTGGAAGTGATGGAAGCGACCGATCCTTACTCGCTGAATGTTTCGATGAATGGCCTTTTTAGTCAGTTTGTCGATCTGAACGACGACGACTTTAAACCGGAAGGTTGGGATGAGCGTCCAGTGCCCGTGGTGCAGCACCCGGAAGACATTGTGATTTACGAAGGCCATATCCGTGATTTTAGTATCCGCGATATCAGCACCCGGACCGGCTGGCGCGGCAAGTACCTGGCTTTCACGGAAGAGGACTCGGCGCCGGTGCAGCATCTGCGGCGTTTGGCTGAGGCAGGCGTCACCCACTTTCACGTACTGCCAGCGACCAATCAGTCCAATATCAACGAGGATGTCAGCCAGCGGGTGGAAATCACCGATACCGTCGGCCGCTTGTGTCAACTGAATCCGCAGGCACCGGTCTGTGGTGTCGAAAGCAACAGCGCCACTATCATCTCGGTTCTGGAAAGCTATCTGCCGTATGAAACCAAGGCTCAGGCGCTGGTGCAGTCGATGCGACATCTGGATGGCTTTAACTGGGGCTATGATCCACACCACTTTATTGCGCCGGAAGGCAGTTTTGCCACCGCGGTGGAAGGGCCGGCCCGGGTACGGGAAGTGCGGGCCATGATCCAGGCCTTGAATGAGATGGGACTGCGGGTGGCGCTGGATGTGGTCTACAACCATACCAGTTCGTCCGGTCTGTTTGATAAGTCGGTGTTCGACAAAATAGTGCCGGGCTACTACCACCGCTACAACGAAAGCACCGGGGTGATTGAACGCTCGACCTGCTGTGAGAACACCGCCACTGAGCACAGGATGATGGATAAGTTTATCCGCGACTCGCTGGTGATCCTGGCGCGGGACTTCGGCTACAACGATTTCCGCTTCGATATTATGGGCCATCACCGCAAAGAAGACATTCTGGCGGCCCGTGAGGCAGTCCGTGCGGTCGACCCAGACACCTACTTCTACGGTGAAGGCTGGAACTTTGGCGAAGTGGCCAATAACCGCTTGTTTACCCAGGCCAAGCAGCAGGATATGGCTGGCACTGCGGTCGGTACCTTCAACGATCGCATTCGGGAAGGGGTGCGCAGCGCGGCGTTATTCAAGTCGGAGCTAAGTGACTCAGATCGCAGCGAGCTGGACATCATCCGGGTTAGCCTGGCAGCTACTTTAAAAGACTATGTGCTGCTGACGCATCGTGGCAGCTCGGGCCCGGCATCCAGCTTAAACTGGAATGGTCAGCCAGCTGGCTATGCTGAAATGCCAGCCGATATCATCAACTACGTCTCCAAGCACGACAACGAAACGCTGTGGGATCAGTTGCAGTACCGGCTGGATGAGCAGATGTCTGCGGCAGACAGGGTCCGGGCGCAAAACATCTCCATTGCCATTCCGCTGATGAGCCAGGGCATTCCCTTTCTGCAATTGGGGGGTGATTTCCTGCGCTCCAAGTCGATGGACAGAGACAGTTACGACTCCGGCGACTGGTTCAATTACGTGGATTTCACTTTCCAGACCAATAACTGGGCGGTGGGCCTGCCATTGGCAGAAAAAAATGAAGGCAACTGGGATGCGATTGCCCGTTTGTTTTTAAACCCCAATACCGCAGTGCAGCCGGAGGATATTTCCTTTGCTGCTGAAGTCTTTAACGAGTTCCTGCGCATTCGCAGTCAGCATCCGTTGTTCCGCTTGCGGACCGCCGGGGATGTGATGGACCGGGTAGGTTTTCACAATGTTGGCAGCAACCAGACGCCCGGCTTGATTGTGATGAGCATCGACGATGGGCTGGGTCTGGCCGATCTGGATCCAACCATTGATGCGCTGGTAGTGGTGATCAACGGCAGTGCCCATGAAGTAGCGCACAGCATCCCAACCGCACAGGACTTTGATTTGCACCCTATCCAGCAGGCTTCGGTTGATAGCCGGGTGCGCTCGGCCTATTTCCAGCAAGGCAATGACGAAGGCACCTTCGTGGTCCCGGCGCGCACCATGGCGGTCTTTATCAAACCTCAGCATGGCGACCAGGGCGAAGGCCTGTCGGCCGATGCGACCACTGGCGCACCGGATATCCCGCCTTATGAGGCGACCAGTGTCTTTGTCCGTGGCGGCATGAATGGCTGGAGCACCGACGATGAGATGCTGTACGAAGGTGGCAATGTCTATGCGCTGGAGCGTCATCTGGAAGCGGGCGACTATGAGTTCAAAGTAGCTTCATCCGACTGGAGCTCCGTGGACTTTGGCGGCGGCGCTGATGGTGCCGACGTGGTGCTGGGCAGCAACAAGACGCTGGCGCGTCAGGGTGCTAACTTGCGGCTGACCATAGCAACAGCCGGCACCTATCGCTTTAGTCTGAATGCCAGCAATCCGGAAGCACCGGTGCTGTTGGTGGAAGAGAAGCGGCCTTATGGGGCCACCACCATCTATCTGCGTGGCAGTTTGACGGACTGGGGGACCAGCATGCCCTTCCAGTACATTGGGGCTGATCAGTATCAGGTCACCATGACATTGGAAGCTCAAAACTACGAGTTTAAGTTTGCCGATGCCGATTGGGCCGACATCAATTTCGGTGCAGGTGATGACGGCGGCGCCATGGAGCTGGGGGTAGGGAAGACGCTGGTGTTTAACGGCGGCAACCTGAACCTGAGCTTCCCGGCAGCCGGTGATTACACCTTTACTATCGATGCCAGCGAGCCGACGGCACCGGTGTTTACCGTGACTGCAAACTAAGCTGTGTTGCGGAAGTGCTGATGCAGGCTCAGCACTTCTTTTGCTTTTCCTGGCACTCTGGGGATCTTCGGATCCCCTTTTTTGTCAGTCAGCAAGGCCCGGCAGCTTTGCTATACTGCATATTCTGCAACGAGAGAGAGAACTGCGATGAAACCTTGGTACTGTCTACTGTTATTAAGCCTGCCGGTACTGGCTGGCCAACCCCAAACCACCCAGTGTACCCGTGGCGATTCAGTGCGCCTGATTGAAGTGGTCTACCCCGAAGGCGGTGAACTGCCGTGCGAAGTGCGTTATAGCCGTGAGGGCGAACAGCAGGTGCTGTGGCGTGCCCGTAATGAGGTGGGGTACTGCGCGGAAAAAGCCGCGCACTTTGTTGAAAAGCAGCGCGGCTGGGGGTATCAATGCACCTTATTACCGCAGGGCAGGCCCGCTACGGATTAAAACTTCCTTGCTCCTGTAAAAGCCGCAGATGCTAATGGAGCAGCTGCAGTTTGACATCATTCGGACTGGCAGGGTCGTGCTCTAAACTAATTAAGTAATGTTGACCTTGTTGCAGGGTCATTGGTGCTGTTTTTTCCAGTAGTAGCTCATTACCCTGGCTGGTGATGGCGGTAAGAGCCAGTGAGATTTGACTGGAGGGTATCCGGATCTGCTGTTGCTTGCCAATAGCCAGTTTCTGTACTTTGTAGTGGGCACTGTGAATGGTTTCATCCGCCCTGACAAAATAGAGGTTTAATTCATCGAAGGTTTCATTCAGGTTCACTACCGTGACATCGTGCTGGTGTTGTTGAGGCCGGTTTGGTTCGATGTACTGCAGGTTTCTGGCTGCACCTGTCCTGTCCTGAAATAGCACCATGACCTTGCTTTGCCCTTGCTGCAAACTAAGTAATTGATTTTCAAGAATTGAGTTACCTTCCATATCCCGTACTGTAAGTTGGTAATCGCCTTGTGGCAGCAGGGTGTAATTACTGAGTTCTGCGTGTTCTAATGCCTGCAATGGCTCTTGATCCAACAGTACCTGAATGGGTTGCATGCTATTGAACAGGCGGAATTGAGCTGGGGCCTGGCGATGCTGCAGTTGTTCGGTGGCGCTGGAGTTCAGTACCACATCGATTACCAGTTGATCCGTCAGAGGACCAGGCAGGTCACGTATGATCAGGCTGTAGGTACTGTTGTATTGAAAATGGAAGTTTTGGCTCTGGAACTCTACTTGCTGTTGTCCCGGTTTGGTCAGGTACACACTGTAATAACCGCGTGCCAGCTTGTCATTTGGGTATGCTACTTCGAACGGGCTGAGGGTTTCCTGCAACTCAGCCTCGGATAAGCTCTGATCCGCTTTTACCAGATGGATATCCAACTCAGGAAACTGGACGGATAGATTGGTCAGGGTCAGCATAAATTGCTGATCTAAACTGGTGTTGCGATCAAACTCAACCGCCAGCAGCTCCGGCTCGCCCTCTTGCTCGGTCAGAATCATTAAATGTTTGTAGCCAGAGGTCAGAGCCATACTGGCTTTGAGCAGTTGTTGCTGGCTCTGCACTGTGGTTAGGCTGAACTCATGTTCAGTGGCATCCAGAGTCCGTAAACTGGAAGCCTGCCCCAGACTCAGTTGGCTGGGCTGGTGATGATTTACCTGCAGTTGCACCGGCTCCAGGCTGGTTGCGCCGTGATAAAACTGCAGATAGCTTTGTGCATAGTTGGTTTCATCCTCATTTTTATCGGAACTGCCGCCGCAAGCAGTCAAACCGGACAAAAGACTCAGACTCAAAGCGATAACACGAAATTGCGTCAACATGGTGAAATACCTATCTGGTTAGTAACCGCCAGAGCCTACTCAGTATTGGCCTGCGGCTGAAGAGCTATTGTCAAAAAAATACAATTGATTACAGTAGGTTACATTTCATGATCGTTGGAGTGGAAGTGGTTATGGCAGGGGGTCAGACCGGCCCTATCACTCTCGTGCAAAAACGGTGTTGTCGCATCTGCAAGGCAATGCATGCATACGTATTCAGTGCAAAAAGTGCGGATTTGCCACAAAGAAGTGCGTAACTTTAGGGGTAAGCATTTTTTATGGTTTGCGGGGAGCAGAGCAATGCAGTTAAAACCATCCTTATTGGCGCTGGCCGCCAGTGCCGCCTTGTTGGCCTGTCAACCGGCATCGCAGCCAGATCAGTCGACTGCGGCTAAGCCAGAGGCGGAGCCCGCCACCGAGCAGACTGCGGAAGCAGGCAAGGCGGTGGTGTATCAGGTCTTTACCCGGCTGTTTGGCAACACCAACACCACCAACAAACCCTGGGGCACGCTGGAAGAAAACGGCGTTGGTAAATTCAGCGATTTTACCGATGAAGCCCTGGCCGGTATTAAAGAGCTGGGCGTAACCCATGTCTGGTACACCGGGGTGCCGCATCATGCGGTGATCCGCGACTACACTGCCTATGGCATTTCGCTGGACGACCCGGATGTGGTGAAAGGCCGGGCCGGCTCACCTTACGCGGTGAAAGACTACTACAACGTCAGTCCGGATCTGGCTGATGATCCGGCCAATCGCTTGCAGGAATTTCAGGCCCTGATTGCCCGCACCCATGCCCATGGCATGAAGGTGCTGATTGATATTGTGCCCAACCACGTGGCGCGTAACTATCACTCCATCAGCCGGCCGGATGGGGTGGCTGACTTTGGTGCCAGCGACGACACCAGTGTGGCCTACGCCCGCGACAACAATTTCTACTACATCCCGGGCGAAGCTTTTCAGGTTCCGGCCTGGCCCGAGGATTATCGGCCACTTGGCGGTGAGCCGCACCCGCTGGCCGATGGCCAGTTTGACGAGTATCCCGCCAAGTGGACCGGCAACGGCTCGCGCTCTGCCCAGCCAGACTTTGATGACTGGTACGAAACGGTCAAAATCAACTTTGGTGTGCGGCCCGATGGCAGTTACGACTTTGATAGCCTGCCAGCCGAGTATGCACAGAAAAGCATTGAGGATCACTATACCTTCTGGCAAGGCCGGGATGTGCCAGATTCCTGGCAGAAATTTCGTGACATCGTGCTGTACTGGATCGACATGGGTGTCGATGGCTTTCGTTACGACATGGCCGAAATGGTACCGGTCGAGTTCTGGAGTTACCTGAATTCGCACATCAAGCAGGTGAATCCGGATGCCTTCCTGTTGGCCGAAGTGTACCAGCCGCATCTGTACCGCGACTATCTGCATCTGGGCCGGATGGATTACCTGTACGACAAGGTCGAGTTTTACGACAACCTGAAGTGGGCGATGCAAGGCCACGGCAGCACCGATGCGTTGGTGGAGGTGCAGGACAGCATGGCGGATATTGAGCACCATATGCTGCACTTTTTGGAAAACCACGATGAGCAGCGCATTGCCAGCCCGGAATTTGCCGGCGACGCCCGCTTAGGGATGCCCGCCATGCTGATTTCAGCCACCATCAGCACCTCGCCAACCATGCTGTACTTTGGCCAGGAAGTCGGCGAAGCGGCCAGCGACGATGCCGGTTTTGGTAAGGCCAGCCGCACCACCATTTTTGATTACTGGGGTGTGCCGGCTCATCAGCGCTGGATGAACGGAGGCAAATTTGACGGCGGCGCTCTGACCGATGAAGAGCGTAAGCTGCGTGATTTCTATGTGCGTTTGATGCGCTTTAGTGCTGAGCAGCCAGCCATGAACGGCCACTACGCCGAAATTCACCGCGCCAACCGGGCGGCGACCGAGCATTACGATGACAAGCTGCTGTCTTTCCTGCGCTGGACCGATGAACAGAAATTACTGATTGTTGCCAATGTGCGGGATGCGGCTTACCCGCCGATGAACTTGCAGATCCCGGCAGAGCAAATTGCCGCCTGGGGCCTGACCGATGGCAGTTACACCCTGACGGAACAGCTGTATGGTGAGCTTTCGGTGTCGCTGACGGTGCAAAACGGTGTCGGCTCGGTGCCATTGACGCTGGCGCCTTTGGCATCTCTGATCCTGCAACTGGAGCACTAAGCCATGCTTAAATCCATAGGTGCACTCTTTGTTAGCCTGCTGGTGTTTGCCAGCTGGCTGCTGCCAGCGCAGACACTGGACTACCAAAGCCATCAGCTGACGGATGAGGGCCTGCTGATCCAGACCAGCGCAGGTCAATTGACGCTGCGCTTCCATCAGCCGGCGGTGGTGGAAGTGTTTTATCAAAACGAGGGCGTAAAACAACTGCCATCCTTTACGTTGCCACCAAAACCTCAATTGCTGGCGGCTGGGCTGGAAACTCAGGGTGAGGTGCTGTATTACGGCACCGAAGCCCTGACGGTAAGGGTTGCGACCCAGCCGCTGCGGCTGAGCTTTCTGCGCGACGGCGAGGTCTTTCTGGCCGAGGAGCAAGGCCTATTTGTGCACGATACCCTGCGCGGTTTTCGTTTTCAGTTAAAGCCGGATGAAAAGCTACTCGGCGCCGGCCAGCGGGTGCTGGGCATGGACCGACGGGGTCACCGGCTGCCGCTTTACAACAAAGCGCACTATGGTTACACCACCGAGTCCGAGCAAATGTACTTCAGCATTCCCGGAGTGATTTCCAGCCACAACTATCTGCTGTTGTTTGATAACTCGGCCAGCGGCTTTATCGACCTGGGCAAAACCGAAGCCGATGTGCTGCAATTTGAAGCCGTCGGTGGCCGCACCGGTTACCTTGTTGCTGCCGGCGACAGCCATCAGGACACGCTGCAGCAGTATTTGCAGGCCAGTGGCATGCCGCCACTACCCCCACGCTGGGCGCTCGGTAACTACGCCTCCCGCTTTGGCTACCGAACCGAGCAAGAAGCCCGCGACACCGTGCAGCGTTTCGTCGATCAGGGTTTTCCGCTCGATGCCATCGTGCTGGATCTGTTCTGGTTTGGCCCCGATATTCAGGGCCACATGGGCAATCTGGCCTGGGATAAAGCAGCCTTTCCCAACCCTGAGCAAATGATCGCCGATTTTCGTGAGCTGGGCGTGAAAACCATTCTAATCACCGAACCTTTTATGCTGACCAGCTCCAACCGTTGGCAAGAAGCGGTGCGTGAGGATGTGCTGGCGCTGAATCTGGCCGGCAAGCCCAGAACCTTTGATTTTTATTTTGGCAACACCGGCCTGATTGATGTGTTCAAACCAGAAGCAGCTGAGTGGTTCTGGCAGATTTACCATGGCTTGATGCAGCAGGGGGTAGCGGGCTGGTGGGGTGATTTGGGCGAGCCGGAAGTGCACCCGCACGATGCCATTCACCGCCTGCCGCAAGGCACTGCCACCGCCGATGAGATTCACAATGCCTATGGCCATGAGTGGGCCAAAATGGTGTTTGAGCGCCATGTGCGCGATTACCCGACGCTTCGGCCCTTTATCATGATGCGCTCCGGCGCACCGGGCTCGCAGCGCTACGGCATGATCCCCTGGACCGGCGATGTCGATCGCAGCTGGGATGGTTTAAAGCCGCAGGTCGAGCTGGCACTGCAAATGAGCCTGTTTGGCTTTGGCTACATCCACTCGGATCTGGGCGGTTTTGCCGGCGGTGAAACCTTCGATGCCGAAATGTACACCCGCTGGATGCAGTTTGGGGTCTTTCAACCGGTGTACCGGCCGCACGCGCAGGAGCACATCGCGCCTGAGCCGGTGTTCCACGATGGCACCACCCAGCGCATCAGCCGTGACTTTATCCGTTTGCGCTACCGTTTAACGCCGTACAACTATACCCTGGCCTACCAGCACAGCACCCGCGGCCTGCCTTTGATGCGCCCACTGTTTTGGCTGGAGCCGGACAACCCGGACTACCTGACAGAGAAAAACAGCTATCTGTGGGGCGATGCTTTTCTGGTCGCACCGGTAACTGAACCAGGCGTTAGCAGCTGGACGGTCAATGCACCGGCTGGGGTCTGGTTTGATTTCTTTGCTGGCACCGCCTATCAAGGGGGGCAAAAGCTCGAGGTGCCGGTGACGCTGGAAACCATTCCTGTGCTGGTTAAAGCCGGGTCCTTTGTGCCGATGGTAGCGCCGCTGCAAAGCCTGGATCAGTACAGCACCAAGCAGTTGGAGCTGCACTACTGGCACCATGCCAGTGTGGGCCAAAGCGAAGGCGAGTTGTACGACGACGATGGCCACAGCCGCACCAGTTTAGAGGACGGCGCATTTGAACTGCTGCAGTTCAGCGCCCGCAATCAACAGGATCAGCAACTGGCAATCAGTCTAAGCCGTCAGGGCGACTTCCCCGGCATGCCGGCAGCGCGCCAATTGATGTTGGTGCTGCACCAGGCCCCGACACAATGGCAGCAAGTACAGCTGGGCGAGCAGCGTTTTACCATCCAAGCCGAAGCGCTGGCTGAAGGCGAAACCGGTGCCTGGCGTAACCGCGATGGCGCCATTGTGGTGCAATTTAGCTGGCAGCAGGATACTCAGCTGCAACTGCGTTAACTACCATTTCTCCCAAAAAAAGCCAGCACAGCGGTCGGGTGCTGGTTTTTCTTTAAAAGTTTCGCGGCTGGCTGCGCGGCTACAGCAGTAAATTCAGTTCAAACAGCAACTTTTGCAAACTTTGCCGGCTGTCCATTGATAGCAGCAGCTCGATTTGATGTTGCTGCTCGTTGACGGAGTAAAACAGCAGGTTGTGTCCATCCAGTTGCCATTGCCGGTACTCGGTGATCCCTAGTGCGAATAGTCGTTCGCTAATCGGTGCTATTTCAGGTGTGTTGGGTAAGTGCTGCAAAATGCGCTGTTGAATGGCGGTGAGGGTGTCGGCTGCTTTTTGCTCACCATACTTGTCGCTAAGAAAGGCTTTAAAACGCTGAACAGATAATCTGAATAGCGGTGAGCTGACAATAGAAAATGGCTTACTCAAAAGCTTGTTCCACAGTTAACTTAGTATGCTGCAGCGTTTTTTCGGATAGCTTTAAGATTTTCAGCAACGCCAGTGTGTCCTGTTGGAACTGATAATCCTGGTAGGACTGCACCACAAAAGCGGGTTTACCGTGCTTGGTGATCAGCAGCTCTTCATGCAACTCCAGGGTGTTGGCATGTTCCTTCAGGTAGGTCACGGTCTCGGTTTGCATCAGCCACCTTTAAAAAGACTTTAAAAAGCCCTTTCAGCTTAGCAGAGCACTGAGCGTTCTTCCAGTTGGCTTGTGACATCTGCTTACACCTTTTCACCACTTTTTTCTGTCGTTTTTGTCGAAATACGACATCCTTAACCGACTAGCCTAAAAAGCAGTTGACAGGAGAGCGTGATGACCGATCAAGACCATGCAAAGCAGATACGGCAGTTGATAGACAGCTGGAGTAAGGCGGTGGCCCGTAAAGATGTCGAAGCCATTATGCAGTTTTACAGCCCACCGTTACGGGCTTTTGATGCGATAGGCCCGTTGCAGTTCCAAAGCCGTGATGCCTATCAACAGCACTGGCAGCACAGCATGGGTTTCTGCCCTGGTGAGTTTCGCTTTGAAGTACACCAGCTGGAAGTGCAGGCCGATACCGAACTGGCTTTTTGCCACTTCTTAAATTATGGCGGCGGCACCGATCACCAAGGCCAATTGCATCTGTGCTGGCTACGCTGCACTCAGTGCTGGCAACTGCAACCTGATGGCTGGAAAATCATCCACGAGCATTTCTCAGTACCGGTTGATATGGCATCCGGCCAAGGCCAGTTTGATTTAAAGCCTGATGGTGACTGATGAGCTGAGCTTTTCAGCCCAGCTTAGCGCCATTGAGCACATCCTGCTCCGGAATAGCCAGCACCACGGCACCATCTGGCCGGTAAAAGCCGCAAATCAGGCATTCGGAACGAAAGGGGCCAATCTGGCGCGGCGGGAAATTGACCACACCAAGCACTTGCCGTCCCAACAATTGCTCTGGCTGATACAACGCCGTTAGCTGGGCACTGGATTTTTTGATGCCGATGTCTTCGCCAAAATCGATCCATAGCTTGTAAGCTGGTTTGCGTGCTTCAGGAAAGGGCTGCACATCGATAATGGTGCCTGCCCTTAGCTCCACCTGCTCAAAATCATCCCATGCGATGAGCTTCATGCTGCCCCCTTTTTGGCCGTCATGCACCATGAATGTGACGGTTTCATGCATTTGAATACGTATTCATCTTGTTGTTGCACCATAATAGGGTTATCAAAGACAGATCAACAGTGGTTTTAGAGAATAACAATGCAACAACAAAAACCTGATCTTAGTTTCTGGCAAATCTGGAACATGTGCCTGGGCTTTTTTGGTATTCAGTTCGGTTTTGCCCTGCAAAATGGCAATGTCAGCCGGATTTTCCAAACCCTGGGCGCCGAGATGGACCAGATTGCCATCCTCTGGGTAGCAGCGCCGCTAACCGGTTTGCTGGTGCAGCCGATTGTCGGTCATTTTAGCGATAAAACCTGGACCAAACTGGGCCGGCGCCGGCCTTTCTTCCTCTATGGTGCCATTGCCACCACCTTAGCACTGATTTTTATGCCGAACTCACCGCATTTGTGGGTAGCGGCGATGATGCTGTGGATTTTGGATGCGGCCATTAACGTCACCATGGAGCCGTTCCGGGCCTTTGTTGGTGATAACCTGAACAAAAAACAGCGGCCGCAGGGTTTTGCCATGCAAAGCTTCTTTATTGGCGTGGGCGCCGTCGTTGCTTCGGCGCTGCCCTGGATGATGACCAACTGGTTTGGTGTGTCCAATATCGCGCCGGAAGGCATGATCCCGGACTCGGTGGTTTATTCCTTCTATGCCGGTGGTGTGGTGCTGTTCCTGGCGGTCGGTTGGACCATTCTGCGCAGCAAAGAATACAGCCCGGATCAGCTGGCAGCCTTTGAAGCGGCCGAGCAGCAGGCCAACCCGGTGGAAGTAGAAGTCGTCAAAGTCCGCGACAACTACTGGGGTAGTGGCGCTGCGGCTGTGGTGATGGGCGTGCTGTTCTGGGGCTTTGTTTACCTGCAACAGCTGGATCAGAACCTGTATTTGCTGGGCGCCCTGATTGCTGCCTTCGGGGTGCTGCAGTGGCTGACCAGCTGGTTTAAGCAGCAGAATAACCGCAACATGCTGGTGCAGATTATCGATGACCTCTACGCCATGCCGGGCACCATGAAGCAATTGGCGGTGGTGCAATTTTTCTCCTGGTTCCCGCTCTTTGCCATGTGGATTTACACCACGGCAGCAGTGACCAGCCACCATTATGGCACCAGTGATACCACCTCATTGGCGTACAACACCGGTGCTGACTGGGTCGGTGTTTTATTTGCGGTGTACAATGGCTTTGCCGCCATTGCTGCTTTGATTATCCCCTGGCTGGCCCGCCGTATCACCACCCAGCGCACCCACAGCATTAATCTGACCTGTGGCGCCCTGGGGCTGTTTTCCTTCTTCTGGATCCAGGACCCTGCGCTGTTGTGGTTGCCGATGATTGGCATTGGCATTGCCTGGGCTTCGATTTTGTCCTTGCCCTACGCCATGCTGTCGAACAGCCTGCCAGCCCACAAGATGGGCATTTACATGGGTATCTTTAATATCTTTATTGTGTTGCCGCAGCTGCTGGCAGCGGCTATTTTGGGCAGCATGCTGAAGTACTTCTTCGGCGGCGAAGCCATTTATGCGTTGGCACTGGGCGGGGTCAGTTACTTGATCGCCGCTGTCTATGTGCTCTTTGTTCGAACCAGCAAAACAGTCAAAGGATAAGTGATGCAACTGAATCCCTGGTTTTCTACCACTCTTAAGGCGGCTGGTCTGGCAGCCGCTCTGGCAGCGGTCAGCGCTTGCCAGCCGGCACCCGCGTCGGGTTATCAAGCCCCAACTGCAGCGCCTGTCGAGCAGACCGAAGCGCCCTGGTGGGACGATGCGGTTTTCTATCAAATCTGGCCACGTAGTTTTTACGATACCAGTGGTGATGGTCATGGCGATTTTAATGGCATGACCGCCAAACTGCCTTATTTGTCCGAGCTAGGCATTGATGCCATCTGGTTGACGCCGATGTTTGAAGCGCCGTCTTACCATGGCTACGACTTTACCGAGTTTTATCAGGTGGAGTCAGATTACGGTACCATGGCTGATTTTGAACGCTTTTTGCAAGAAGCCGAAGCCCGTGGTATCCGGGTGATTCTGGATCTGGTGATCAACCACATTTCCCGTGAGCACCAGTGGTTTCAGCGCTCAGCCGAGCGCATTGAGCCGTACAGCGATTACTTTATCTGGCGGGAAAGCCTGCCAGAAGCTGGCAAAGGCTGGGGCCATGCCTGGTCGGATAACGATATGCCTGAAGCGGTTTGGCATTTTGATGAGACCCGGGGCGAGTACTACTACGCCGCCTTTGGTGCCACTCAGCCGGATCTGAATCTGGAGCATCCGGATGTGATCGAAGAAATGAAACGGATGGCCCAATTCTGGCTGGATAAAGGGGTTGATGGCTTTCGGCTCGATGCGGTGCGCTTTGTGATAGAGCGCGGCCCGAGCGGTCAGGCCGACTTGCCCGAGACCATTGATTACTGGAAAGATTTCAATGCCTTTGTCAAAAGCGTCAATCCCGAGGCTTACTTAGTGGGCGAAGCCTGGGTCGATATCCCGGTGGCAGCCAAATACTGGGGGGAAGGCAAAGGGCTGGATCAGGGCTTTGATTTTGAATTTGGCTACATCGTGCTGGATATGCTGCAGCAAGGCTTGGCCACAGAAGCCCAGTTTGGCACCATGAGCCAGCAGTCTGGTCAGGCAGAAGACGGCGCCTTGCATCCGCTAGCGCAGAATGTGCAGCGCCGGCTGGAGTCCGGCGCACCGCTGGCCTTCTTCACGCCGTTTTTAACCAATCACGATCAGGATAGAGTTGGTTTTCAATTGCAGGAAAACCACGGCAAAGCCAAGCAGGCAGCTGCCTTATTGTTTAGCTCACCAGGAACTAAATACATCTACTACGGTGAAGAAATTGGCATGACGCAGCAGCAAAGTGGCCATGATGTGTACAAGCGGGCACCGATGTTATGGGATCAGAGCCATCAGGCTGGTTTCAGCCAGGCTGAACTCAGCTGGGTGCAGCAAAAAGAGCTCTTTACCCAGGCGTTTGATCCCTGGTGGCCGGATTTTCTGGCGCAGCAGCTGGCAGCCGGCGATAGGACGGTGGCAGCGCAGCGCGCTCAACCGGACTCCTTGTGGAACTTGCACCGTCTGCTGATCGCGATGCAAAAGCAGCGGCCGGAAATGCGTCTGGCGGGCTCTTACCAGGTGCAATCACCGCAGCAGGGTATTCTGACGGTGACGCGTGAGCTGGGCGATCAACGCACGGTGTTTGTGCTGAATCTGGCCGGTGAAATGGCTGATATTGCCACAGTGCTGGCAGAGCACAGCAGTCTGTCAGTAAGATGGGGCTTTGATTTGGATGGTAGTCTGTTGGCTACCGATGGCTTACTGATTATGCAATCGAGATAACAAAGCAGGTGAACAGGGCTGCGTCTGCCTGGCGCAGCCCTGGTTTTTTACTAATTACCGAGCAGTTTATCCAGCTCTTTTTTCGCATCATCCAGCAGTTGTTGCTGGGCTTTCTTGGCATTATTGCATTTGGCAATATCCGTGCTTTCACCTTTCAGCCGAAGTTCGGCACACTCCATCATTACCTTTGCCAATAGTTCCGGGTCTTTTGCCAAGGTATCGGCGGAAGGAGCACCACCACAGGCTAGTAATGTCAGGCCAGAACAAAGAAGCAAGCTCGTTTTTTTCATCATCTTATCCTTTTGATGCTGTGCCGCAGGAAGTACGGATCACAATTTTTGGTTCAATTTGATTGGTCTCGATGGGTTGATTGTTCACCAACCGCAGCAGGTTCTCTACCAGCATTTCACCGGCCAGGCTGGTGTCTTGTTGAATGGTGCTCAGCGGTGGGGTGGTGTAGGATGCCACCGGAATGTCATCAAAACCCATCACCGCAATATCATCTGGCACCTGCAGCCCGCGCTGTTGAATGCCCTGCATCACCCCAATGGCAATTAAATCACTGGCGCAGAAGATGGCATCGACAGCTTTGCCGCTATCCAACAGGTTCTGTACGGCCAGCTGACCCGCTTGTTCGGTTGAAATGGCATTGAACTGGGCAATAGCATCGTGGCGAATGCCCGCTTGTTGCAGTGCATCGCTAAAGCCCAGGAAGCGCTGATTAAACTCTGGGCTGCCAGCCGAGGCATTGCCTATAAAAGCAAAGTGTTGGTGGCCCAGAGACAATAAATGTTCGCCAGCTAAGCGGCCACCCTGACGGTTGTTGCTGCGAATGGTAAAATCCGGATGACCTTCGACATCGGCTCCCCAGCAAACAAAGTGGGTTTCCTGTGCCAGCAGTTTGTCCAGCTTTTCTTCGTAATCTTCATAGTCACCATAACCGAGTAAAATAATCCCATCGGCCTTTTTGGTGTCTTCGTAGTCGGCATGCCAATCATCACTCAACTGCTGAAAAGACACCAGCAGATCTTGCCCCCGCTGTGCACAGGCCCGGGTAATGCTACCGAGCATGGATAAAAAGAATGGATTGATCAACGACTCATCGGTGGTGGGATCTTCAAACAGCAACAAAGCCAGGGTACTGCTGCGCTGCTTACGCAGGTTACTGGCATTTTTATCCACCTTGTAGTTGAGCTGGCGGGCAATGGCCTGCACCTTATCCCTGGTCTCTTTATTAACCTGAGGACTGTTGCGCAAGGCCCGGGATACGGTAGATTGTGATACACCGGCCAGGTAAGCAATATCGAAGGATGTGGCTTTTTCTTTCATGGATTACGCTCAACTGTAGCTCGTTGCTCTAATCGATTAACAACGAGCCAGACAAAGAAAGATACTGGAGCGACAACGACTTAACACGGCCTTTGCTGACACCTGCTTCCTATCATAGTCGGAAGCAGGTTGGGATTCAAATGCTGAAACAAACGAGGGGAGTGAGTTAACTGCTCTGGAATACCGGCTCCAGCAAACTGAAGCTGCCGCTATCGGCATCCATTTCGGCCGAAGCGCCCACGGGTACAATAAACTGGCGTGGTATATGGCCGATCATGGCACCGTTGTAGGCTGGTATATTCAACGGCAGGATGTAATCATCCAGAATATCGTCCAGCGTCAGGCTACCCCAGCCGCCGCCAGGCTCACAACGGGCACAATCGCCAAAAATAAAGCCACTGATTTTTTGCAAAGCACCACTTAAACGCAAGGTGCTGAGCATCCGATCGACTTTGTAAGGTGGCTCATTGATATCTTCTAAAAACAGAATCTTATTGGTAAAGTCCGGTAAGTAAGGCGTTCCGGCCAGTGATGTCAAGACGGTCAGGTTGCCGCCAACCAGCTCACCCCGTGCTTTGCCACCACGAATGGTATTGGTACGGTTGTTGCGCACAATGATATCGTCTTCCGGCCGGTGTTCGTTTTGAAAGCGAACCAGCTCGCGCTGAAAAAACAGCTGCTCAAATTGTTGCACATTAAATTCATGCCAGCGACTACTGCCATTGGGGCCATGGAAAGTAACCAGGCCGGTCTTAGCATGCAAGGCATTATGAATGGCGGTAATGTCGGAGTACCCCAGCACGACTTTAGGATTTCTGCGCACCAGCTCGTAATCAATCAGTGGCAGAATGCGGGCGGCACCCGAGCCACCACGCAGGCAGATTACGGCTTTGACCTCCGGATCAGCAAACATGGCATTAAAATCAGCTGCCCGCTCGGCATCCTGCCCCGCCAGGTGGCCATGCCGGCTTTGGAAGTGAGGGCCTGTCTTGACTTTAAAACCAAGGGCCTGCATCGACTCTACGGCAAACTGGGCCTCCATCCGGCCAGCAATGGCGGCAGATGGGCTGACTACCCCGATGGTATCACCACGATTAAGCGGCAATGGCAGTAGTTTCCCCTTTGGATTGACAGCACTGCTGGCTAAACCGACAGGGCTCATCAGTGGTAGTAAGGCAGATGCAATGCTTAGTTTCATAAAGCTGCGTTTATTCATGGTGCTGTCTCCTTTAAAGGGGTAATCCGCAGTCTAATACAATTTTTTATTACTAATCAAATCAAAGATAGGAATTTTTTATTCCTTACTTGGTGTTCAGAACTGGATTTAATCAGGTGAAATTGTGAAACATTGTTAACTTTGTTCTGTCAGCACCTGACCGGTGATAAACTAATCAGACTCAGGTTTTCGAGAACTTCTGTCAATGAAAATGCTTCAAGCCACTTTTCTGTTGTTGGTATCCGGCTTTGCTGCAGCTAGTGAAGCCAGGCCACAGGATGATGGCTTTGTGGAAGAGTCCAGTTGGCGCTTCTCACTGGCGCTGGGTGTCGGTCAGAGCTCCAGCCCTTTGTATGATGCGGCCAATATGCCACTCTATTTGATGCCAGATATTAGTTATTATGGCAAGGTAGGTTTTTTTGACAACGGCATCCTTGGCGCTGGTCTGGATCTGACACCGCACTGGAGTATCAGTCTGGTTAGCCGGCTTAACCCGGAAAAGGGCTACTTTTATCGTTGGCATGTCTCGCGTATTCCTTCCTTTGAGCAAACTTTCTCCAGTATGCCGACGGTCTCGATGGAACCACGCTCATTGCAGCAGCAGGTTTCTGTGAACGAAGTAAACCGGCGCCCGACCGCCTGGGATGGTGGGGTACAACTCAATGCCTGGTTTGATGAGTGGACACTACGCCTCAATGGCTGGACTGATATCAGTGGTCAGCACCATGGCCATGAAATCAGTGTGGTAGCTGGGCGCCATCATCAGACTGCTTTGGGGCATTGGCGTCTCAGTGGCGGCGTGTATTGGAAAAGTGAAAACCTGATGCAGCGTTATTATGGCTTGTCCGACGATGAACCCTTGCATCTGCCGCGCTATCAACCCAGAGCGAGTGTGCAACCGGAGCTGGAGTTGTACTGGTCCTTGCCGCTCAGTGCTGGTTGGCGCATGATGGCGTTTTATCGTTATCGCTGGCTGGACAGTGCTATGACCCGAAGCCCATTGGTGCAACAGTCGTATCAACACAGTTGGTTTATTGGCTGGAGCTATCGGTTTTTCTGATGATGGGATTATTCGCTAAAACTGCATGGATGCTTCTACTGCCGCTGGCTGCAACGCCAACCGAGCCATGTGATGCCGGCTTATGCTGGTCGGCCAGCCCGATGTTGTGCATTGCCAGTGCCCAAGGGGAGCGCTGTGAGGCAGAGCTCAAAGTAGTTTGGTCCAGTTCCGAGCCGATTGATCTTTGTCTGTATCTGGCAGAAGAGGCGCTCAGTTGTTGGCAACAACAGCAGCAAGGCCAGTGGAGTTCCCGCTTAATTTGGCCGGAACAAGCCAGACTGTCTTTGCGGGATGCCGACCAAGTGTTCCTGGATGAAACTCTGATCACAGTCAGTCGTCAGCCAAAACGACGTAGACGGCTGGTGGCGCCATGGAGTGTATTTTGATGAGTAAAGTATTGTTGGTGGAAGATGATGTGCGGTTGGCAGAGCTGGTACAAGGCTATCTAATTCAGCATGGTTTTGTCGTCGAGGTGCAAGGCAATGGCAATGAGGTGGCAGCGCATTGCCAGCGCTTCCGTCCCGATTTAATCATTCTTGATCTGATGCTACCTGGCCTGGACGGCTTTGGTGTCTGCCGACAGATCCGGCCTGGTTTCGCTGGCCCTATCTTAATGTTGACTGCAAGGCAAAGTGATATCGATCAGGTGCTTGGTTTGGAGCTGGGAGCCGATGACTACGTGATAAAACCGGTGGAGCCCCGGGTGTTGCTCGCCCGGATCCACGCCTTGCTAAGGCGGCGCCAAGCGGCTGAGCCAGGCCAAACGCATGAACTGAGCTTCGGTCAACTGCAATTAAAGCGTCGGGCCAGAGAGGCTTTTTTAGCGGGGGAGCGGGTTGATTTAACCAGCTATGAATTTGATTTGCTCTGGATGTTGGCAGCGCATGCGGGTCAGACGGTTCGGCGGGAGGAAATTCATCAGCAAGTGATTGGCCGGCCCTATGATGGCCTGGATCGCACCGTCGATGTACGGGTATCGCATCTACGCAAAAAACTCAATGACAATACCGAAACACCCTTTCGGATCAAAACCGTCTGGGGTAAAGGCTACTTATTCGTTGCGGATGCCTGGTCGGTCTGATGCAGCGCCTGTTCCTGCAGTTTTATTTGTTCCTGTTGGTGCTGCTGATTGCGCTGGGCTGGAGTATTGAGCAATTGTGGCAACTGTGGTCGAAAGAGGAGCTGCCTCCTTCTGTCGCTCTGTGGCAACGACAAATTGAATTGGTCATGCAACAACCGGTATCCCAACTACCCTCGCAATTAGCTCTACCGGCTCAGGCGCTACCGCTTGATGGCGTGCCATTCCCGCAGGCAGAAATGCAGGCATTGAATCAGGGGGCGGTGATCCCCATGTTTGGCCATCAGAATGAGTTGTACTTGTTTGCCCGGCAACAGGACCAACTCTGGCAATTTGGTCCAGTGCAGCTAGAGAGTCCTTCACAGTTGCGGTTGTGGTTGACGTTGTTATTCTTTGTGTTGCTGGGGGTTGCGGTTGCTTTGTGGCTGTGGCCTTTAGCGCGTGATATCCGCCAGTTACAGCGTGATTTGAGTGTTGTGGGTCGGGGTAAGCCATCTCCGGTTAGCTTGCCCGGTTACTCGATGCTGGCGCCCATCGCTGATAGTGTGCAGCAAATGCAGGCACAAATTCAGCGCTTACTGTCATTGCAAAAGGAAATGACCCATGCAGTGTCGCATGAGCTTCGCACCCCTTTAGCCCGTTTAAGCTTTGCACTGGAAATGGCCAGTCAGCTCAGCGAACGTGAGCGCCAACTGATGCAACAGGATGTACTGGTATTGCAGCGGCTGGTGGATGAAATGCTGGATTATGCCCGGCTGGAAGTAGCAATGCCACAACTAAGGCCCGTACCCGTCGATCTCACTGAGCTGTTGCAGAGCTTACAAGAGCAACTGGCACTGCTGCCTGGGCCTGTTATTGAATTGAACTTGCCACAGCCTTGTTGCTGCCGGGCAGATGGGCATTATCTGGAGCGGGCTTTGGTTAATTTACTGCAAAATGCTAAAGGCTTTGCCCGTAGCCGCATCCTGGTTTCTGTTGAGCAAAAAAATGGTCAACTGTGGCTGCATGTCGATGATGATGGCCCAGGGATACCGGATGCGATGCAGCAGGAAATCACCAAACCCTTTCAGCGGCTGGACCAGCCCAGAAGAGCGGGTACCGGTGGCTTTGGACTGGGCTTAGCCATTGTTAGTCGTATTATGGAGTGGCACCAGGGGCGACTGGCGGTTGGCCAGAGCCCACTGGGTGGAGCTCGTTTCAGCTTGGTACTAAAGGCCTAAATCGCGCAAAAAATCGTCATCCACGTCAGGGCTTACCTGATCGGCAACGGCATAGTTGCCTTGCTTGGCATTTTCCAGAATGTCGTCCGGGTTTTCCTGCACGGCTCTTTCAAACTCATGCAACTGGATGAACTCGGTTTTATCCATCGCCAGCTCAAGATAAAAAATATTGTGCTCGGGAGTATTAAAGGTAACCCGCCTGGCCTGAGGTTGATCCAGTTGGGTATTGATCAAGATTTGCACTTGCTTGTTGATGGCCATCATTTTCGGCTGGCTCTGGTTGATCGAGGTCTGCAAATCAAGCCGTACTTTATTGGTAAAATCACCGACGATCTGGTTCATCAGCTCGCCCATCACGTTACCCACTTCATCCGAGGTATGGAATTGCGCCAGCTCAGATTCAGGCATGCCCATACTCATCATGTACTTGCGGTAAATTTCCATGGCGGCCTGAGAGGTAAAGTTAATGACCACCAAACCAGAAAAGCCGCCATCAAATAACACAAAACAGCCCAGATCTGGCCGCAGGCAGGTTTTCTGAATTTTCTGCACCATGGGTGAGTAATTGACCTCACGGTTGCCGGCTGCAGCCAGCACTTCAGTCACCGATTGACACAAGGTCAGCAAAATATCTTCGGTGGCTACGATTTTACTTTTTTTCATGAAAGGCCCTGTGACTGCTCTGATGGTATGGTTTCAGTATATGCCGAAACGACCTGCTGCGCCTAGCACATGATGAAGATGTCCCCTTATAGCGGCCAAAACAGCAGCAATGCCGGGATCGCTACGGCAATGACCACCAGCTCCATCGGTAAACCAAGCCGCCAGTAATCGCCAAACCGGAAGCCGCCTGGGCCTAAAATCAGGGTATTGTTCTGATGGCCAATGGGCGTTAAAAAAGCACAGGAAGCACCGATTGCAACCGCCATCAGAAAGGGATCCGATTGGACGTTCAGTTGATTGGCAACACTGATAGCAATAGGACACATCATCGCTGCTGTGGCGGCATTGTTCATAAAATCCGACAGCGTCATGGTCAGTACCAGAATCAATGCCAGTGCCAAAATCGCATTCTCGCCTGCCAGGTAGTACAACATATTCTGCGCCAGCATATCTGCAGCTCCTGTGGTGGCCATTGCGCCGGCAACCGGGATCAGGCAGGCTAGCAGTACAATCACCGGCCAGTCGATGGCCGTGTAGACTTTCCGCAGCGGCATTACTTTTAATGCCATAATAGCCAGCATGCCTGCAGCAAAAGAAATAGCTGCCGGCAGCAAGCCGAAGGCGGCGCCACATATAGCCCCCAGCATAATTATGCTGGCAAACAGAGTATTGCGCTTTTCCGGAACCCGGATCTGGCGCTCCGCCAAAGGTACACAGCCAAAATCTGCTGAGAACACGGCCAGGGCTTCCTCCTGCCCTTGCAGTAACAGCACATCCCCCGCCTGCAAGGTGGTTCTGCGCACGCGTTTGTAGGAACGCTGTCCCTGGCGGGATAATGCCAGTAAGTGAATATTGAAGCGACGCCGCAAGTTCAGGGTGGCAGCGGTGCGGCCAATCAGATCGGAGTTAGGCAGAACGGCCAGTTCGAGCAAGTGCAGCTCACCATTATCCTCTTGCTTGTTTTTTTCTTTGCGGGAGTCCTGAGCCTCAACCTCTTGTTCGTTTTCATCTCCTTTTTGATTTGCAGGGCTTTCTTCTAGCGATAACCCGAGGTTGGATAGCAGAGAACCAAGGCTTTCAGGCTCAGCCTCGATGATCAGTACATCCTGATCCACCAAACGGTAATAACCGGGTGGTGATGGTGCCCGGTAATTGTTTCGCACAATGCCAACCACCTGGGCATCGAGCTCTTCCAGCTTTTTTTCCAGCTCGCGCAGCGGAATATCAACCAGCTTGCTTTCTTTGGTGATGCGAATCTCAGTCAGGTATTTGCCGGTTTCAAAGCTGCTGGCGTCCGCCCTGTTGCGCACCGGCACCAGCCGCCAACCAATCAGGGCGACAAACAGCACTCCTACCAGCGCAACCAGCACGCCAACTGGGCTGTAATCGAACATGGCAAAGCCACGCTCTGCGGTTTCGGCACGAAAACCGGAGACAATCAGATTCGGTGGGGTGCCAATCAGTGTTGTCATGCCGCCCAAAATGGAGCCAAATGCCACCGGCATCAGGATCTGACCAGGCGCCACCTGGATGCGGGATGCCACCTGAATGGCTATGGGCATTAACAACGCCAGCGCTCCGACATTGTTCATGAAAGCGGATAAAATGGCTGCTAAAGCAGTGAGTGCAGTGATAGTGAGGGTGGGGCCAGCCTGCTTCGGTAGTACTTTCATTGCCAGCACATCGACAGCCCCAGTGGCTTGCAAAGCCTGGCTCAGCACCAGCACACAGGCCACGGTAATCACTGCCGGATGGCCAAAGCCATTGAAGGCTTCATCGGTTGGTACCAGGCCAAGCAATACGCAAGCCAGCAAACTGGCAAGGGCAATCATGTCATGCCGCCAACGACCGGATAAAAACAACGCCACGGTAATGGCCAAAACGGCAAAAATTAAGAGTTGTGCTAGTTCCACTTCCAGGCCTTAGTGATTGACGTGACGTGAGAGTTACTGCATTCACTATCCGACAGGATGGAATTTTTCGCAAGCTAAGGACAGTCAATCATTGCTTTGGTACAATCTTGCTATGATTAGCTGCTTCTGGTTACTGGACTGTTCTTATGCATCAACTCACTTTGCAAACCCCGGACGACTGGCATCTGCATTTTCGCGATGGCGATCTGTTAAAGGATACGGTTCCGGCGACGGCCCGCAGCTTTCACCGTGCGATTGTGATGCCGAATCTGGTTCCTCCGGTGACCACCGCAGCATTGGCGGTGGCTTATCGTGAGCGTATCCTGGCAGCACGACCAGAGGGCAGTCATTTTGAGCCGCTGATGACGTTATTTCTGACCGATAAAACCTCGGCACAAGACATTGCGGCTGCTAAAGCTGCTGGTGTCATCGCCGCCAAGCTGTATCCGGCAGGAGCGACAACCAACTCCAACGATGCGGTCAGTGCGCTCGATAGCCTGTACCCGGTGTTCGAGGCCATGGCGAAAGAAGGTATGCTGTTGTTGGTGCACGGCGAAGTGACCAACGCCGATATTGATATTTTTGACCGGGAAAAAGTCTTTATCGACCGTTATCTGCAGCACATAGTAGCCCGCTTGCCAGAACTCAAAGTGGTGTTTGAGCACATTACCACCGCCGACGCCGCCCAGTTTGTGCAGGAAGCTCCGGCCAATGTGGCAGCCACCATTACCCCGCAGCACCTGATGCTCAACCGCAATGATTTGCTGGTTGGCGGTATTCGGCCTCACAATTACTGCTTGCCGGTGTTAAAGCGCAGTACGCATCAGCAGGCGCTTCGCGCTGCGGTTGCGTCAGGTTCGTCTAAGTTTTTCCTGGGGACTGACTCCGCACCTCATGTCAAACACCGTAAAGAGTCCAGTTGCGGCTGCGCTGGCTGTTACAGTGCACCTTGTGCCATTGAGCTCTATGCCGAAGTATTTGATGACTTAGGTTGCCTGGATAAGCTGGAGGGGTTTGCCAGTCACTATGGCCCGGACTTTTATGGCTTGCCGCGCAATACTGGTAGCATCGTGTTGCAACGCCAGGATTGGCTGGTGCCGGAAGAGCTGGCGCTCACAAATGGCGACACCATAGTGCCGTTTCATGCTGGCCAGCCGCTGAAGTGGAAACAACTGTAGTTGAAGTTTCTTTACCCTTTCAGATAGCTGAGCAACCGTTCCAGCGCGCGGTAGCTCAGTGCTTCCATTAAATGTTCTTTGCGAATATGCGGTAGTTCCTGCAAGTCAGCAATGGTACGAGCGACCTTGATCAACTTATGATAACTGCGTGCCGACAGCTTCAAATGGTGAATGGTATCTTCCAGAAAAGCGGCATCCTGAGTGCTCAAAGGGCAATGCTGGTTGATTTCGGCGGCTGATAAACGGGCATTAGCTTTGCCCTGGCGCGCCAGCTGGGTAGCCCGTGCTGCCAGTACCCGTTGGCGTACCTGAGCGCTACTTTCTGCTACGACACCTTGTTGGCTGAGCAAACCTTTTGGCAGTAAAGGTACATCGATTTGCAGTTCGATACGATCGAGAAAAGGCCCGGAAATGCGGTTTAAATAACGCATCACCTGCTCCGGGCTGGCGCGGCCATCGTCGTGGTGCCCGGTTGGGCTTGGGTTGAGTGCTGCAATCAGTTGGAATTGTGCCGGGAACTCGGCCTGGCGGGCGGCGCGGGAAATATGGATCCAGCCTGTTTCCAGCGGTTCTCTCAGCACATCCAATACTTTCCTCGGAAACTCGGGCAGCTCGTCCAAAAACAGCACTCCATGATGGGCCAGCGAGATTTCACCAGGCTTAGGTACCGGGCCGCCACCGACCAATGCCACGGCTGAGCTGGTGTGGTGTGGTTGGCGAAAAGGCCGTTGCTGCCAGTCGTTCATGGAGCGTGGCATCCCGGCTATGGAATAGAGTGCCGCCGTTTGCAGGGCTTCTTCTTCCGTCAGCTCAGGCAAAATAGCCGGTAGCCGCTGAGCCAGCATGGATTTCCCGGTGCCGGCGGGCCCCAGCATCAGCAGATTGTGCTCGCCGGCAGCGGCGATTTCCAGTGCCCGCTTGGCGGCGGTCTGACCTTTGACATCGGCCAAATCGGGCCACTGCTTGCGGGGCTCAGTCTGTAACGCAGGGATTGCTGGCAGCGCTTGTCCGGATTGCAAAAAACTATGGATCTGCAGCAAGTGGGTAGCACCATAGATACGGGCTTTGGGCACTTGCTGGGCTTGCTCGGCGTTGATCATGGGCATTAGGGTGGCCCGGCCAGCATCCCGGCAGGCCATAGCGACCGGTATTTCACCAACAATGGCCCGGATTTCACCGGATAAAGCCAGCTCACCAACAAATTCGTAGCCTTCAATGCTTTTCTCGGCCAGTTGGCCACTGGCGACGATAATACCAAGGGCAATCGGCAGGTCGAAACGGCCACCTTCTTTTGGTAAGTCAGCAGGTGCCAGGTTGACGGTGATTTTTCGATCCGGGAAGGCAAAGCCGCTGTTAACCAGTGCACTGCGCACCCGGTCTCTGGACTCTTTCACAGAAGCCTCCGGCAAACCAACCAGGTGAAAAGCGGGCAGACCATTGGCAATATGAACTTCAACGGTAACAAGAGGGGCGGCCAATCCATGGCGCGCCCTGCTAAAAACAATGGCTAATGACATCCTGTCTCCACAATTACCGACGAATGAAATCACATCCTGATTAGTATTGATCATAAAGTTTATAAATTGCAAATTAAATGATTATAATTTGATTTTTCTGTGCGAATGCTCATGAATCACGCAGGCATTCCGATAACGAATACGCTACACTTAGTCCCTGCTCGTTTTGAATCATGTATTTACGGAGGCTGCATGCAGCAATTCTGGCTGAACAGTGCGCTGCGACATCCCTGGCTGACTATCTGCTGGGCTTTACTGGCTATTTTGGTGATGTCCGCTGGCATGAGTCAGTTGTATTTTCGGGGGGATTACCGGATCTTTTTCTCACCGGATAATCCGCAAATGCTGGCGTTTGAGCAAATGCAAGACGAGTTCAACAAGAGTGATAACATTCTGATCGCGATTGCACCCAGGCAAGGTGATGTTTTTACCGAGGAGGTGTTGGAGCTCATCTGGCGTTATACCGATGCTGCCTGGCAAACGCCATACTCCAGTCGGGTAGACTCCATCACCAATTTTCAGCATACCGAAGCGATTGATGACGATTTGTTGGTCGAAGACCTGCTGTTGCAGCCAGCCATGCTGGATGACGACAAGCTTGCCGCCATTCGCCGGATAGCGATGAGCGAGCCGGCGCTTTATCGCAGCCTGGTATCGAAGGATGGCAAGGTTGCTGCTATTAATGTGATCGTGCAGCTGCCTGAAATCGACCAGAACCAGGAGGTGGTGGATGCATACGAGTATGTGCTGGCGCTTAGCGAACAATTTGCTGCCGAATATCCCGGAGTAGACTTTTACCATGCTGGTATTCTGGCGCTGAATTATGCCTTTGCCAGTGAAGCAGAGAAGGATGCCAGTACCCTGGTTCCTTTGATGTTTCTGGTGATCGTGCTGATGCTGTTGTTGCTGCTGCGTTCTTTTTCTGCTGCCATGGCGACGGTCATTATTATTCTGGTAACTATTTTTAGTACGCTTGGGATTGCCGGCTGGCTGGGCATTTTTTTAAGCACTGCGACCGTCAATGTGCCGACCATTGTGATGACACTGGCAGTGGCGGATTGTGTGCATGTGATTGCCTCCATGCAATATGCGCTGCGTCAGGGTAAGAGTAAAGATGAAGCTATCCATTACAGCATGACGCGCAATCTGGTGCCGATTTTTATCACCAGCATTACCACCTCGATTGGCTTTTTAACCTTAAACTTTTCAGAAGTACCGATTCTGCGTGACCTTGGCAATATGACCGCGGTTGGTGTCATGTTGGCCTGCTTCTTTAGCGTGACATTGCTGCCGGCGTTGCTGCGTTTGTTGCCTGCTAAAGTGGTGCCGGTCAGTCATACTGCGAACGGCATTGAGAAACTGGCGAACTTTGTGGTGCTACAGCATCGGAAGATTTTGCCGGTAGGCATCATTCTGATGCTGGGACTAGCCGCCTTTGCAGCCACCAATCAGGTTAATGATGTGGCAGTGAAGTACTTTGATAAACGCACTGAGTTTCGTCAGTCGCTGGATTTTATTGAAGAGAATCTGACCGGCACTGCGAATCTGGATTTTGCCATAGAAAGCGGGCAAACAAGTGGGGTGAATGATCCGGTGTTCTTGGCCAGAGTGGCTCGCTTTGCCGACTGGCTCGATCAACAGCCTGAAGTCACTCATGTCGCCAGTATTACCCATGTTTTTAAACGACTGAATAAAAATATGCATGGTGATGATCCGGCCTATTACCGCTTGCCTGAGCAGCAGGATTTGGCTGCTCAGTATTTATTGATGTATGAGATGTCTTTGCCCTTTGGGCTCGATCTGAACAATCAGCTGAATCTGGACAAAAGCGCCACCCGGGTAACGGCAACTTTGCAAAACCTGGGGAGTAAAGAGTTGACTGGTTTTGAGCAGCGCGCTCTGGACTGGCTGGCTACTGAAATGCCGGATTACCAGAGCTCGGCTGCCAGTACGGCGTTGATGTTTGCCCATATTGGGGAACGAAACATGGCGTCGATGCTCAAAACTTTACCTTTTGCACTGGTATTGATTTCAGCTTTGCTGGTGATCAGCCTGCGCTCCTGGCGGCTTGGCATCTTTAGCTTGTTGCCGAATATTATGCCGGCTTTGGTTGGCTTTGGTATCTGGGCACTGTATTCAGGTGAGATCAATCTGGGCTTGTCAGTAGTGGCCAGCATCAGCCTTGGGATCATCGTGGATGATACGGTGCATTTTCTTAGCAAATACCAGCGTGGTTTGCGTGAGGGGCAGGATACCGAAGGCGCGGTGCGCTATGCTTTTCATAGCGTTGGCCGGGCGCTCTTTGTGACCACTGTGGTGTTGGTGGCGGGTTTTACGGTATTGGCGATGTCTGGTTTCCGGCTGAACTCGGATATGGGTTTGTTAACCGGCCTGATTATTTTGCTGGCGCTGATTATTGATTTGCTGGTGTTACCGTCGCTGTTGCTGCGTTTTGACAACAAAGGAAAAAACAATGAGACATTCTCTGCAAAAACTTCTGCTTAGTCTTTGTATTGGTTTACTGATCACAACAGCCTGGGCAGATGAACAGGCTGCAGCAGAAGAGGGGCTGCGGATCTCGACCGAGCGTAAAGTCCGTGATACTGGCTGGGGGGACACTGAGGCCAGCATGACCATGGTACTGCGCGATGCCCGTGGCCGTGAGAGTCGGCGTGAAATGCGCACGCTCACGCTGGAAATGCCGGATGATGGCGATAAAGCGTTAACTATCTTTGATGAACCACGAGATGTCAGGGGCTCTGCGTTTCTAACCCACACCAAGACGATGGTACCGGATGAACAGTGGTTATTCTTACCGGCTGTGAATCGGGTGCGTCGCATTGTATCGCGCAATAAGTCGGGCCCTTTTATGGGCAGTGAATTTGCTTACGAGGATTTAAGCTCGTTTGAGCTGGAAAAGTTCAGCTTCCGTTACCTGCGGAGTGAAATGATGGATGGTGAGGAGTGCTACGTGGTGGAGCAAATTCCGCTAGATGAGTTTTCCGGCTACAGCCGTATGCTGGTATGGATTGATAAAAGCCACTACCGCGTGCAGCAAATCGAATATTTTGATCGCCGTGACAGCTTACTAAAAACCTTAACCATGCATGATTATCAGCTGTACAAAGACAAGTTCTGGCGGCCGCACCGGATGGAGATGGTCAATGTGCAGAACCAGAAAAGCACCAGTTTGCTGCTGAACGAAATTTTGTTTGACCGTGGTTTGACCGATGCGGACTTCGACCAAAATGCGTTGCAACGTGCCCGCTAGCGGGAGCGTATCCATGAGAATACGGCCTAAGCCTTTGTGCCTGCTTGGTCTGTGCCTGGTGTTCTGTGCGATACCAGCCACTGCAGAAACCAGCAGGCAGCGACAGGTGCTGCCGGATGAAACCTTATGGCGCATCGCCACTGAGATCCGACCGGATCTCAGTGTCAGTATGTCGCAGGTGATGCAAGCGATTCGTGAATTAAACCCACAGGCTTTTCAGCAGGGCGACCCGAATCAATTACGCCATGGCATCATCCTTCAATTACCAAGCCGCGAACAGATGATGCAACAAAATCCGGAGCTAGCTGAGCAGGTGATGGCAGATGCACGAGCTGCCTTGCTGGCTTCGTCAGTCCGGCAGTCATCAACGATCACTCAGGTTGATACTGCAGAACTGCCAAGTAAAAACAGCAGGCCCGCAGTCGTGATAGCTGAACCACAGCCAACCTGGCAGTCAGAGGCTGCTACGGCAACGAAGGCTCCACAAATCGTCTCATCCAGTGCTGATAACACCATGGGAGTCAGCAATCATGCTGCCCCAACGGTTGCAGTAACTGAGCCAGGGCCTGGTTTCTGGCAGCAAGTCGAATGGTTTTCCCAGCTGAACCTGATGCCTCGCTGGTATCCTCAGACCGGCTTGCAGCAGCAGGCGCAATGGCACAGCAGTGTCAGTTTTGAGCTGGAGGGTTACTGGCAGTCGGATGACCGTAGCCATACTCTGGTGTTTTCACCCTATATGCGGTGGGACCAACGGGACAGTGCCCGTCACCTGCTGGATATTTCCGAAGCGTACTGGCTGTATTTTGGTGGTGATTGGGAGTTAAGGGCCGGTATCAATAAAGTCTTCTGGGGGGCGGTAGAGTCACAGCGACTGGTGGATGTGATCAATCAGCGTGATTTACTGGACAGGCCGGATGGCGAAAGTAAGTTGGGGCAGCCGATGCTGCAACTGAGTCTTATTCGCGACTATGGCACTGTCCAGGCTTATCTGCTGCCGTATTTTCGCGAGCGAAAATTTGCCGGAGAAAAAGGGCGATTGCGTCTGCCACAACCCGTAGACACCTCGGCCGCTTTGTATGAGTCGCGCCATAAGCGCAGTCACCTGGATTGGGCGCTGCGCTGGTCACAACAGTTCAGCAGTCTGGATCTGGGGCTGAGTTATTTCCAGGGCACAGCACGAGAGCCAGTGTTGTTGCCAACAGAGCAATCCTTACTACCTTTTTATCCGCAATTGAAGCAGTTGGGGCTGGATGCACAGTGGGTGCTGGGGTCCTGGTTATGGAAAACTGAAGCAGTGTACCGGCATACAGAGCAAGAGCACTCCAAAGCCCTGGTGACCGGCTTTGAATACACTCAGGTTGGTATCAATGATCACTTCTGGGATCTGGGTTGGCTGCTGGAGTATCAGTACGATAGCCGGGGGCTTGGCGCAGCGACCATTGCACAAAATGATGTTTTTGTCGGTTGGCGATTAGCGCTCAATGATGCGGCTGGCTCCGAAATCTTGTTTGGCATGATGCAAGATCTGGATCGAAGCCATAGCCGCAGTGCTTACCTTGAAGCATCGACCCGCTTGGGGGAACGGCTAAGATTACGCGTCGATGGCTGGCTCTTTCACAGTCGTTACCCGGACGAGCTATTGTACTGGCTACGGCGTGATGATTACATTCAACTGACGCTGGAGTATTACTTTTAAGGTTCACCTAAGTCGGATGAGTGTTTGCCAAATACTGGGATGGTTAGCTGCCATTTAATGGCTGCCAGTCGCAGTGCAAGCAGGCTGCTCATACCAAGCAACATGGCTATCAGGGTTGTTGCGCCAGCAAGTTGAACCAGAATATAGATGGTGCCGCCAAAGATACAGGCAAAGGCGTAAAGCTCGCCACGAAATACCATCGGGATTTCCCGGCAAAGCACATCACGGATCATGCCACCGGCGACCCCACTCATGGTACCCATCATAACCGCCACAAAATAGGAGGTGCCATGATCCAGGGCTTTCTGAGTGCCCATAATTACGAAAAACGCCAGTCCAATCGCATCAAAGAATTGCAGGGTGTTATTGGGGATTGTGAGGCGTTTTCTTAGCAGTACGATGGTGATTAGCGCGGCGCTGAAAATCGCAATGAAGTAATTGTTGTTGTTCATCCACACCACAGGGACATCCAGCAACACATCGCGCAGGCTACCACCGCCAATGGCAGTGACCGTTGCTAAAACTAACACGCCAAAACCGTCCATTTGCTTTCGCCAGGCAGCTAAAGTGCCGGAGATCGCAAACACCGCCACCCCCATTAAATCAAACCAGTGCAGATAATCCATCAGTCAATACCCGGTGTCACGATGATTGCTGATATGCTAGCATGCCACTCAATCTGAAGGATAGCTCTGTTAATTCACGGCAATTACCGTGTTAAGCTGGGGAACTATGAATAAAAAACTGCTTATTCCAGTGGTACTACTGGGGGGGGTGTTGGTTGGGCTACAACTGGCCAACCATCAAGCCAGCAAGACCATTAAAACGCAAATTGCGGAAGTGAATCAGTCGTATGCGGAGATGGCTGAGCAAGGGTTATTGCCCGCATTGCAACTGCAATACCAAGGCGTGCGCGCCAGTGTGCTGCGCTCACGCTACCAGATTGAGGGTTTGAGCCTGCAGCTGCAGGGTCTTGGTGAGTTATTGACGATTGAACAGGTTCAGCTCCATGGCATCAAACCGCATCGTTTATCCGAGCAGGGCAGTGTTCGGGTGCGTAGTCTGACGCTTGGCAGTGGTGCCCAGTTGTTTGTTCCGGCAGAGCTGGCAGAGTTTGCAGGCAGTGTAAAGGTGCATGGTGATTATAGTTACCAGTACCAGGCGAGAAATGGCCAGCTGCAGCTGGCGCAGCAAACCCGTATTAATGACGAATTTGTGCTGCGCTACCACATTCAGTTTGCCGGGATGCAAGCGGTCTGGCAACAACTGAGCAATATCACTGCGATGAGTTCAGCAGAACAACAGGCAATGCTGGAGTCTGAAGCTTATGTGGAGCAATTTACCGCCGCAGTGATGGCGGCTGCACTAGCCAGCGGTGAGCTTCGCATTGAGAATCATGGCTTTTTGCAGCGTTTGCTGGCTCAGCTGTCGGCACAAGGCCAAGCGCCTGATTTCAGCGTGATGCAGGGGATGGCACTGATGCTGTTATCAACAGCCGAGGGGTTGCCGGCGGACATGCGGCAAAAATTGATTGTTTTTGTGCAGCAACCGGAGTCCTTCACGCTAGGTTTCCAGTTTCAGCAACCTTTGCCGTTGGCTGAACTTGAGCATGGCCTGGCTTTTCAGGCGTTGGATAGCCTGGATGATTTTATTGAGTTTGCAGGTGTCCGCGTGCGTGTGAATGATTAACTACATAAAAAAGGGCAGCCAGTGGCTGCCCCTTTGTGGATGCCATCTGACTTTAAGCCAGCTCAGTGGTTAACCGGCGCCAGTGGCGGCGCTGTTCGGTGAACAAAGCTTTCAGTTCCTGATACTGTTTTTGAATATTCAGCTCGGCATAGTGCTCCTGCAGACTACTTTGCAATTGCTGTTTGCGTTGCAGTAACAGGCTTTTTTTCAGCTCATAATAAGCCTGCATCCGTTCCAGTAACAGCTCATACTCCAGCTCCATTTTATGCAGAATTTGCTCTGCATCCGGCAATGCTGATAAACGTGCCTTGGCATGCTGTAATTGCATGGCCGCTTTAGCCTGCTCAATACGCTCTTCCGGACAGGTGCGTAGTTTGCTGGTTAAACCTACCCAGGAGCCTGCTTTGATCAGCCACTTGGTAGGATCAAAGTGCCACCACTTAATGCCGTTGCGGTAATCGTATTCAAAAAGGTGATGGAAGTTATGGTAGCCTTCACCATAGGTCAACAGTGCCAGTACACCATTGTCCCGTGCGGTATTTTGATCGGTGTAGGTCTGCTTGCCCCAGATATGCGCCAGTGAATTGATAAAGAAAGTAAAATGATGGCTGAGCACCAATCGCAAGACGCCCACCAGCAGGATCATGCCCCAGAGGTTGCCAAGCAACAGCCCCAATAAAATAGGAATACCAATGTTGGTCGCTAACGCCAGCGCCAGATAATGTTTGTGCTGAAAGCGAAGAATTTTGTTTTTTTGTAAATCACGGACATTATCATAGGTATAATGATCTGGCCCCTGGTAATCGCGCAGCATCCAGCCAATATGGCTGAACCAAAAGCCGCGCCTGGCGGAATAAGGATCTTTATCGTTGTCATCGACATGGCGGTGGTGCACCCGATGATCCGATGCCCAATGAATGGCACTGTTTTGCAACGCGAAAGCACCACCAATGGCAAAGATAAACTCCAGTATTGGATGTGCCTGATAGGACTTGTGCGACCACAAGCGATGATAGCCAGCGGTAATTGACATTCCGCAGTAGCCAAGGCATAAGATCATGGCAATGATTTCTGCTTTGCCAAAGCCTACCGCGATGGCATACCAGGGCACTGCGACCAAAGCAACGAGGAAAGTACTGCTAAAGACCAGAATATTGGTCCAGATAAGTGGGGCTTTTTGCATAAATAATTTTCAGCTTACAAATGTACGCCCAATGTACCGGTGCCGTGTTAACAGGTCAAGCTGGATCCGATGAATGACAGTGAAAAAGAGACGCCGCTGTGAGCCGAGCTGAACAAAAAGAGAAAACCAGGCGCGCCATTATTAATGCCGCTTTTCAGCAGCTGAGCGCAGACAAAAGCTTTGCCAGCCTGAGTTTACGTGAGGTAGCCCGTGAGGCTGGAATCGCACCAACGTCCTTTTATCGTCACTTTTCTGATATGGATGAATTGGGATTAACCCTGGTGGATGAGGCGGGCCTGATGTTGCGGCAACTGATGCGCCAGGCCAGGCAGCGCATCGTGCATAATCGCAGCGTGATCCAGACCTCAGTCGAAACCTTTATGGAGTTTATTATGCAGCACAGCAATGTGTTCCGTTTGCTGCTGCGCGAACGCTCTGGTACCTCGGCGGCGTTTCGAAGCGCTGTTGCACGTGAAATTCAGCATTTTTGTGCTGAACTGGCCGATTATCTGCGTAAAGAAAACAAGTGTTCTGCTGAGATGGCATTAATTCAGGCGGAAGCCATGGTGATCCTGGTGTTTCATGCTGGCGCTGATGCACTGGATGCCAGTGATGAAGTGCGGCAGCGTATTACCATAAAAACCATTCAGCAGTTACGCTGGTTGGCCGGAGGCAGTAAGCCCCCGGTCGTATAAGCTGCTAGCGTGCTTTTTTCCGCAGCCAGACACCACACTCCAGATGATGGGTATAAGGGAACTGATCAAAAACTGCAAAGCGTTCAATGCTGTGTGTTTTCGCTAACTCATCCAGATTCGTTTTCAGTGTTTCCGGATTGCAGGAAATATAAAGAATGTCTTCAAAGCGGCTCACCAGCGTCACGGTCGCTGGATCCAGGCCAGCCCGGGGTGGGTCGACCAGCACGGTATTCAACTGCAAGTTTGATAAGTCAAGTTGCTTCAGCTGCGAGCTCTTGAGTAAGGCTGCTGAGACATCTTCTGCCGACATTTGCAGCACCTGTACATTCTTGATGTGATTCAGGCTGCAGTTGTACTGAGCAGAGCGGATGGATTTGCGGGATATTTCGGTTGCAACCACTTGATGAAAGTGCGCTGCCAGTGCCAGTGAAAAGTTGCCATTGCCACAATACAACTCCAGCAAGTCGCCTTTTAGCTGCTTAGCGACATCGCATGCCCAGCTCAGCATGTGTTGATTGACTACGCCGTTTGGCTGCGTAAAGCTGTTTTCAATTTGCTGATAGCGCAGCGTTCTTTGTCCGACCTGCAGTTGCTCAATGATGTAGTCACGATCCAGTTCAATTTTCTGTTTTCGCGCCCGACCAATCAGATCCACCGGTCCATAATCTGCCAGCTGCTGTTTAAGTCTATTGGCTGCCTGTTGCCAGTTTTCATCCAGCTGACGTTTGTAGATCAAGGTGATCAGCAATTCACCACTTAGGCCAGTCAGATAATCGATTTGGTACAGGCGGCGGCGCAGTTCATCGTTGTCTTTTAGCTGCTGTAACAGTACGGGCATCATATTGCTGATGCGTTTATCGGCGACAGGGAAATGATCTATGCGTACCCGCTCTTTGGTTGCCGGGTCAAACATAATATGAAACAGATCATCGCCTTCATGCCAGATGCGAAACTCAGCCCGTAAGCGGTAGTGCTCGCTTGGCGAACGAAATACCTCTACTTCAGGAGGCTGCAAAGGGGCTAACAAGGTCTGCACTGAGCCAAGCTTGGACGTGAGCAGGGCTTCGTATTGTTCGGGAAAAGTTTGTCCTGGGCGCATGCGGCATCCTGATCAAGCATAAAAGCGTGATCTTACGTTTTTTTAAGCGGGGTGCCAAATACAAAGAAGAGCAGCGCTAACTTTAGCGCTGCAATGCATCGTGTGGGAGTCGCGATTAGTTTTCTTGCCGATCTTTTGCTTCACGGACTTTCAGTGTTCTGTCCTGGAACTCGCTATCATTAAGTGCCTGAATCATTTTTTCAGCATCTTTGGTGGCTACTTCCACAAAACCAAAACCTCGACGACGTCCTGTCTGGCGATCTTTCATCAAACGTACATTCAGCACCACGCCTTTGGTTTCGAACAACTGTTGAACCGCTTCTTCATTAGCACGGTATGGCAGGTTGCCGACATAAAGAGTTGCGGTATCGCCTTGGTAAATCTGTTCGACCAAATCGTCGCTCAAGTTGATGGCATTGCCTTTGACATCTCTCAGAATAGGTACCAGCACTCCTGCGACTAATACGCCAAGTACAACTGAAACATACGAAGGTAAGGCTGGATCAAGCAGGTAAAACACTAAAAAAGCAAGAATAGCCACCGCTAAGGTGTAAGGTAAGGTGGCTCGTAACGTAGGTAACATAAGATATATCCTATAAGAGTCAATGAATTAATATGGTAAAAACCTGCGGAACAGGTGATTTAATCTTAGCGGTTGCTCGGGAACTAGCCAACTGAAATCTGATAAAAGACAAATTTGTCTTTTCAGCCTTGACAGCGCGT
>NZ_JAUHLI010000018.1:0-74804 GCF_036325985.1 Alkalimonas cellulosilytica | reverse complement strand
AGCTCTGTCAGGGGTTTGTTGTTTTTGGAGCTTGCTATGAGCATTTATGGATTGCCTGGTACTTCCTGCACCGCCATGGCCGCATCGTCCGGTGCTGGCTTTTGGTAAGGCACCACCTTGTGGCGCACCATCAGTCCCCAAACCGCTACCAGCAAGGCGCAAAGCCCGATAAAGACAAAGGGACCAGAGTTATCCCAGTGATCGAACAGATAGCCGCCAATCAGACTGGACACCAGAATACCGACAGCGCCACTTAAGTTAAAGATGCCAATCACAGCACCACGTTTTTCCGGCGGCGTTTGCTGCGCAATCAACACGCCCGAGGTAATGATGGCGCCAATTTCACTTAAGCCAATCAGCACCACCACCACCAGCATGGCAGTGCCAAAAGGGTCGCTAATCAGATAAGTGCTGGTGTAGCCAACAAAGGAGATAAAAAGCGCAATGATCAGGGCATTCACCCGGCTGATTTTATCGGTCAAAATACCAAAGAAAGGCGCGCCCAACAAAGCCACCCCTTGCGCCATCGCCACCACAATGCCGGCTTTTTTCAAGGCGTCGGCAGCCGACATGCCGGCTTCTTCCATGCCGTAATTCGACAACCACAGCGTCATAAAGGCACCCACTATGGTCAGGTTGGCGCGCGAGACAAAGGCACCGCCATAGGCCAGGGCAATGCCCGGATCACGGCCGGCCCGGATGCCATTGGCCACCATGGTCAACAACGGTAGCTTTTCCCCTTCATGACTGGACGCTCTGGATTTTAATCCCAGCCAGGAGAACACCGCCATCACCAGCGCGAAGATCACCACGATGTTGTAAGTGGAGATGCCGGATTGCACCGCATCCTGACCGGCATTTTGAAAAAACTGAGGCAAGCGCAGCAGCACAAAAAGCGCCAGCACAGCACCGAGGCCATTGCAAATGCCCTGAAACCCAGCCGCTTTACCGCGGTTTTCATCGCGGGCAAAATCCGCCAGCAAGGTGACAATCATGCAGGTTGCCGCGGCAATCCCAACGCCGTAGATCACCCGGTACAACAACAACTCATTGACGCTGCCGGCGTGGGGGTACAGGTAAAAGGACACCCCGACCAGGATAAAGCCCAACGTCATCACCAGACGCCGGCCAATTTTATCCGACACGGCGCCCCAAAGTCCCACGGTGGAAATGATGGCGATTTCACCGGCAAAGTTCAGTTTGCCACTTAATACCCCGTGCTCTGAGCGCGGGATCGCCATGATCTCGCTGAATAAAAATGGCTGAAAGGCATTCATAAAGGTGCCGAGTAAAATTGAGGCCAGGCAGGTCAGGTAAAACACCATCATGTTGCCGCTCGACACGCCGGGGTTGGTTTTCACCCCCAAAAACGATTTGATTTCTTGTTGCATGGTTGCTTCCTTTGATTAGGCCATAGCGCCGACGGCGGCAGGCTGCTTAACGCGTTGCCACAACAGCCAGCCAGCCAGAGCCAGACTGCCCTGAGTGACGGTATTGCTGATTTGTGCTATCCACTGAAAGGCTTCGCTAGGATCCCCAACCCTCGCCAGGCCAGACATCACAAAAACGCCGATGATATTGGCAACAAACAACAGCGCTGCTGCTTTGCTACCAACCGAGAGACTGAATTTCATCGCGTGCCAGGTAAAAAGCACATTGGCCACCGTCAGTTGCAACAGCAGCACAAAGAACCAGACATTGCTGCTAAGCATCAGTGCCAGCAACAATGCCAGCCCGAGGCCAAGCGCCGTCGCCGATGCCGGGCAGCGCCAGGCGGTGGCCGGTAAAGGCCGGTTTGCCAGTTGACGGCGTACCGACCAGATAGCAAAGGCAATAAAGGTAAAGCCCGGCGCCATCAGCACAAAGAGCGCATCATTGAGCAGCATCCAATTGACATCAAAGGCGGCGATCAGCAATTTCCAACTGGCTTTGCAAAAGCCCCCCAACCCTACCAGCACGATGGCGTAGCGCATCAGCCGGGCCATGGACGGCGCATTCGGTTCGACGGCTTTGGCGGTGAGCCAAAGGCCTGTGACAAACAACACGATAGGAATGTAATCGTAAAGCGCTAACGCAAGACTGTATTGAACCATAAGATCATCCTTCTGCATGCACGGTATTGACTTAATGATATACTAATAATACATTAAGTCTATTATTACTTCGCATTGGTCAAAAGCGATCACTTACAAGGCGGGAAAATTATGAAAGTTGCTGCAGCTCAATTTGCCGTTACCAACGATGTTTCAGCCAATTTGGCAACTTGCCTCAGAATAATAGCACAAGCTGGTGAACAACAACCGGATTTGATGGTATTGCCTGAATTTTGCAATCACAACTCCTGGTACGACAACGCTGAACACTGTTATCAGGTGTCGGTGGATTTGGATGGCGATTTCCTACGCGCCATTGCCAAAGCCGCTGCCGAGGTAAAAGCGTACCTGGTGATCAACTGTACGGTACGTCGTGCCAACCAACAGGTCACAGGTACCAGTTTGCTGTATTCACCAGAAGGAAAGCTGTTGGCCGAAGCCAATAAGCAGGTACTGATTGGCCATGAAAATGACTTTTTGCAACCGGCGGTTGAACCGAGCCCCATTGTCGATACGCCCTTTGGTAAAATAGCCCTCTATTCCTGCATGGATGGCGTGATCAACGAAACGCCCCGTTGCCTGGCATTGCGTGGCGCTCAGCTGCTCTGCAACAGCTTAAATTCCTTTGCCATCGATGAAGGCAACCTGCATATACCGGTGCGGGCTGCCGAGAACAAAGTCTTTGTGGTGGCCGCCAATAAAGTTGGGCCTTTGATCCCGGAGGCCATGCTGGAACCGGTCTCAGCCGCAGTCAACATTCCGGTGCAGTTTTTAAGCGGTGCCGGTGACAGCCAGGTGGTGGCACCGGATGGCACTGTGCTGGCGCTGGCTGGCCATGACGAAGAAATTATTTACGCTGAGATTGATTTAACTCAGGCGCTGGATAAGCGGCGGCCGGATGGCAGCGATATTTTTCGCGAGCGCAGGCCTGAGCTCTATCAATCGCTGGGCCAGGATCCGGCCCAACAGCCGCTGCCGGCTTTTGAAGGCCCAGCCGTGCTGAAGGCAGCCGCCATCAGCAGTCAACTGAGCGGCGAAGCAGCTCTGGCCGATTTGCTGCAGCAAGTACAGCAGGCGCAGGCCCAGCAAATCCCGCTGATTTGCTTGCCCGAGTTGCCGTGGAAAGCCAGCGATGCCAGCCAGGATGCACATTTTAGCCAGCAACTGCTCAACGCGCTGCAACAGCTGTTGCAGGGGGAGACGCTGGTAGCCACTACCCTGCTGCTACCAGCCGATGCCGGTCTGAGCCACTGCGCGGTATTGATTGGCGCCAAGGGCCTGATACACCAACAAGCTCAGGTGCATCACAGTCAGCGTTTTGCCGGCCAGGTGCATGGCGATGCCTTTCGCATTCTGCCTACCCCCTTTGGCAAGCTGGCGGTACTCTGTGAAGACGACGCCATTTATCCGGAAACCATGCGGCTGGTAGCGATGCAAGGGGCCGAAGTGGTGTTGGTGCCACTGCAGCTGCAAGAGCGCTGGCTGACCGATACTGGCCTGGTCGAACGGGCAGCAGAAAACCGGGTCAATCTAGTTGCCGCCGATCATCACAGTGGCCATCACCTGATTTGTGATTTGCAAACCGACTTTACCCTGATGACCCCCTGGAAAGAACGCGCTTTTGATGGCTTGTTAAGCGCCCCGGTCATTATCCGCGGCCAGCCAGGACAGCCGGTGCTGCAGGCTGAGATCCACCCGCAAGCGGCCGCCAATAAAGTCGCATCCCACCGCACCCACTTAATTGCCAACCGGCCCTGGCGCTTGCTGGATCCTATGATTAAGGCGACCACCCCAGAAGGAGCCTCTGCATGAGTACCTCATTACCGCAACAACTCAGCGACAACACCCTGGATGCCATCGTCCGTCATTTTCAGCTGACCGAGCAAACTGGCAGCGACGGCGGCCCTTACATGCGGCTTATCAGCCAGCTGCCCATGGTGCAGGGTCAGGTCGGTCATGTCCGCTTGTTCAGAGGCGATCAGATCGAGCGTCTGGTCACCTGCTCCATCGTAGTCCCGGCCATGCAGCTCGACTCCCATATGATTTTTGCCTTTACCGCCAGCGACTCGGTGCTGCCGCACTTTACGCTCGACTCGGTCAAAGCCGGTGAACACTATTCTTACCACCTGGATTTGATCCCCAAGCTGGATTTGGCAGCCCATACCGATTACATGAACCGGATCTTTGTGCCGCTAACGCCGGTGTTTGAGGAAGCCGAACAACTGCCAGGCATCACCCCGGCCCATATCAGCCCGGCTCAACGCGCCACCATGTCGCCCTGGATGCTGGTGCACCGTGCCAATGCCGAGGGCTTTGCCAGCATCACGCCTTTTGTCGAACGCTACCGCCTGTACTGGCAGCAACTGATTGCCGACAAACCCACTTTTGCTGTCAGCAACACCCTGCTGGCCGAGCGGGACAGCGCCAACAGAGCCGCGATTTTTTCTCCGGAAATTGACCCGGTCTGGCAACGCATCGATGCGCTGATTGGCGCTGAAGCCGGTCAGCAATTGCGCACGCTACTTAAAACCAATCACGCCTAAAGCACAGTTGCGTTGAACGCAAAGGAGAGGTTATGAAACTTACCGCAGAATATTTTGTAGAAGGCATGGATACCGCAGAAAAAGCCAGAGCACAGCGGGTTGAATCGGTGCTGCCAGCGTTGAAAGAAGCCGCCGCTCAGGTTGATCAAAGCGGCAGCTTTTACCAGCCTCACATTAAAACCTTAAGTGACGCCGGCTTGCTTGGGCTGATTATTCCAGAGCAGTACGGTGGACTGGGTGGCGGCTTGCGCGATCTGGCGGCAGCCACCTTTGCCATGGGCTCGGTCTGCCCTTCGACCGCCCTGGCGTATTTCTTTCATTGCTCGTCGGCCTCCCGCGGCCTGCTGGCGTTAGAGGCCATCGAAGCCGGCCTTTTTAGTGCCGAAGAAACCCCGCTGGTGCGCGCCTTTGCTGAAAAAGTGCTGACCAGCATGGGACGGGACGGCCTGTGGCTGGCCAACTTTGCCAGCGAAACGGTGAAGTCTCAGACCGCTTCCATCACCATTGGCACCACAGCCCGGCCGGTAGATGGCGGTTACCGCTTAAGCGGCGTGAAAAGCTTTGGTTGCGCCACCGGCGTGGCCGACCGTTACCTGGTCACCGCCAGCCTGGAAGGTGCCACCGATGCCAGTGGCCTATGCACGTTCTTTGTCGACCGGGATGCTGCCGGTGTGAAAGAGCGGCAAAAGTGGGATGCCATCGGCATGCGCGGCACCGCCACTCACGGCCTTATTCTGGAAGGTGTGTTTGTTGCCAGTGACGATGCACTAACGGTGCCGGCCGCCTTTACCCGCTGCATGCAAATGAGCCGCGGCAGCTTTGTCGGCAACCAGCTGGCGGGCATCGCCGTCTATCTGGGGCAAGCCTGGTCGATTTACCGGGCAACCCTGCAGATCCTGACCAGCAACACCTTTGGTGACAGTGGTGCTACCATTGCCAGCTCGCCGATGCACCAGCAATTGATTGGCGAGATGATGGCCGATTTGGAAACCGCCAGCCTCTGGCTGCGCCGCCAACTGGAGCTTGAAACCGCAGAGCCGGAAATTTTAACCAAAGCCGAAGTGGTCAAACGCTGGCGGCTGTGCAAAGGCCAGGTGTCTGAATACGGCTTTAAAGTGGCCGTCAATGCCCTTAAATGCCTGGGCACCACCGGCACCAACAACCATGGCCCGGCCGCCAAAGGGTTACGCGATATGGCGATGGCACTGGTGCAGGCCTTTCCGGCCGAGCGTGGTCGCCTGATGGCAGCGCAAATGGAAACCGATGGCCAGGAGCAACAACAATTTGGTGTGAAAGCCTCATGACGCAGTTACCAGAATTTCGCAATTTTATTGCCGGTGACTGGCAGGCGACCACCCCCTCGGCGATGGCGTTGACCAACCCGAACGATGGCAGCATCCTGGGCTATCAGGCCAGCAGCAGTGCCGAACAGGTGGAACAGGCGCTGGTCAGTGCACAGCAAGCCTTTGACCAGGGCAGCTGGTGTTTGGCCGCCCCCGAGATGCGGGCCGAAGCGCTGGAGCGCATTGCCAGCCAACTGGAAGGGATGGCCGAGGCCATTGCCCGGATCGATGCCCTGCAAAATGGTGTGGTCATCAGCCAAACCCGGCAAGTAGCGGCCATTTGCCCAGCCGCCTTTCGGGCCGCCGCCGGGGTGCTGCGAAACCGCGATTCGGTGCAGTACTTGCCCGGAACTTACAGCGATGTCGAAATCGCCCGGCTGCCACTAGGTGTGGCCGCCATCATTACCCCCTGGAATGCCCCTTCGGGCATTGCCTGTCACAAAATAGCCAGTGCACTGGCCGCGGGTTGCAGTGTGCTCTTTAAGCCATCGGAATGGGCGGCAGGCTCTGCGCAATTGATTGCCGAAGCCATTGCAGCCGCTGATTTGCCGGTGGGTGTGTTCCAACTGCTGCATGGCAGTGCCATGGTCGGCAGTCGATTGGTACGGGATGAGCGCACCCGTTGCGTGTCCTTTACCGGTGGCGCTGTTGCTGGCGCGGCCATTGGCAAAGTCTGTGGCGAACAAATCAAACCGGTGCAGCTGGAGCTGGGTGGCAACAACCCGATGCTGGTGCTACCCGGTGCCGATCTGGATCAGGCCGCCGCCGCCATAGTGACGGGGCTGACCACCATGAATGCTCAGTGGTGCCGTGCCCTTGGCCGTATTCTGGTGCATCAGGATCTTAGCGAAGCCTTGCTGAGCAAAGTCAAACCCTTGCTGGCAGCAGTGCGGCTGGGTGCATCCAGCGATGAACAGGCGCAGATGGGCCCGCTGGTGCATCGCGGCCATCAACAGCATGTCCAGCAGGCGATTGACCGCTTTCGCAGTCAGGGCGCCGACATCCTGCAACCCACCGCCGTTCCAGCCAGTCAGGGGTTTTACCTTCCACCGACCCTGGTGCTGGGGCTCTCGCCCGAGCTGACGCTGGATGAAGTCTTTGGCCCGGTCGCTTGCTGGCACACCTTTGCCAGTGACGAAGAGGCCAGTCGCCTGGCCAACCAGACACCCTTTGGCCTGGCCGCCTATGTGTTTGGCGAGCCAGAGCACGCCTGGCAACTGGCCCGGACCATCCGCACCGGCGGTATCAAAATCAATGCCATCAGCTTGCTGAATCTGAATCCGATGGCCCCGCGCCCTGCCTGGGGCAAAAGTGGTCTGGGCGATGAAGGCGTGGTGGAGACCTTTGAGTTTTTCCGGGGCACCCGGGTGATAGGAGTCGCCGGATGAGACAAACCGAGTTGTTACTGGATGGCAAAGCGCAGCCATCGCAAAGCGGTGCTTATTTTGAGGTGCTGGCGCCGGCCACCGAACAGCCGCTTGGCCGCTCGGCCCGTGCCAATGCCGAAGATGTGAACCGGGCGGTTGCCCTGGCCCAGCAAGGCTTTGTCGAGTGGTCTGCACTGGCACCAGCCAAACGCGAAGCTTGTCTGCTAAAAGCCGCCGACATCATCGAGCAACAGGGGCTGGAGCGGCTGCTGGAACTCTTGATGGATGAAAGTGGCTCCACCATTCAAAAGGCGCGTTTTGAGATCCGCTACACGGTGGATTTGCTGCGCACCGCCGCCGGTGAAGCCCGTCGCCTTTATGGCCAGACCTTTCCAAACGACAACCCCAACCGCATCTCGATGGTGTTGCGCCAGCCGCTTGGCGTGGTGGCGGTGGTGTCTCCCTACAATGCGCCTTTGTCCTTGCTGTGCAAAATGACCGCCTTTCCGCTGGCTGCCGGCAATGCCGTGGTGATCAAACCCTCGGAAGAAACCCCGATGATAGCGGTGGCCTTGGGCCAGATTTTGCTTGAAGCCGGCCTGCCTGCCAAAGCCATCAGCGTGCTGAGCGGTTTTGGCGCTGAGTGTGGCGCTCCGTTAACCGAACACCCGGATGTGCATTGCATCGCCTTAACCGGCTCCACCCGCACTGGCCAGCTGGTCGGTGCCAGCGCCGCCAGGCGCATGGTGCGCACCCAGCTGGAATTGGGCGGGAAAAGTGCCGCCCTGGTGCTGCGCGATGTCGATCCTGCCAAGGCGGCCGCCGTCGTGGCACAGGGCATTTTTACCCACAGCGGTCAGATCTGCATGGCCAATAGCCGTGCCGTGGTCGAAGCCGCTATTTTTGATGACTTTGTCGCGGCGTTAAAGCAACAGGCAGAAAAGCTGTACTTAGGGGATTTGCGTGATGAGCGCAGTGCCTACGGCCCGTTGATTAACCGTCAGGCGGTGCACAAAGTGCAGCAGGCGGTGGATGAAGCCGTCACCGCCGGGGCGACGCTGCTGACCGGCGGCAAGGTGCAGCAAGGGCTGGTGTATCAGCCGACCGTGCTGCTGCATACCCCGTCGCACTGCACCGCCTGGCGCGAAGAATTGTTCGGCCCGGTGTTGTCCGTCATCAAAGTCGACAACCTGGCCGCAGGGATTGCCTGTGTCAATGACAGCGACTATGCGTTGTCCTCTGCGGTGCTGACCAAAAACATGGTCTGGGCGATGCAGGCAGCGCGCGCTATTCAGGCCGGCTCGGTGCATATCGGCATGCATGCGTTTCAAAGCAATGCGCTGGCGCCGATTGGCGGCAGCAAGTTGTCCGGCGTTGGCCGAAGCGGTGGCGCTTATTCCACCGCCGAATTTACCGATCTGAAGTGGATCAGCATGGAACTGGACGATTCGCTATGACAGCAGCGTCTTTCCCGGTAGAGCGCCGTTACCTGGCCCTGAGGGCGCCAAAAGATCTGGGGCTGAGCCTGCCCGCAGGCGCACAGCTGCATCTTCGCAGCGCCGGCGATCCAGAGCGCCCGCTGCTGTTGCTGCTGCATCAGGCGCCCAGCCACAGCGCCATGTTTGAACCCTTGATGCAGCTGCTTGCTAGCCACTACTGCTGTGTCGCTCCCGATTTGCCCGGCTGTGGTCAGTCGGATGCACTTATCAGCAGTGAGCAGCACACCGCCAGCATCTCAGCGCTGGCCGCTTGTCTGACCTGCAGCCTGGCGTCGCTCCAGCTTGATGCTAGCCCTGTTGCTGCCATTGTCGGGCACCATACCGGCGCCGCCGTGGCGGCCGAGATGGCGGCCTTTTGGCTGCCAGGACTTCAAGCCGCTGTGCTATCCGGCCCACCGCTGCTGGATGAGACGCTGCGCCAACGGCTGCAGAACATGCCATACCCCTTGCCAAGCAGTGATGATGGCAGCCATCTGCTGCCACTCTGGCAGTACCTGCGCGCCAAGGACCCGGCACTGCCGCTTGCTATCACCGAACGGGAACTGTGCTCGGCCTTGCAACTGGGCAAGGGCTACCAGCAGTTGTATCAGGCGGTAGCGGCGCATGATTTTGCCGGCTGCCTGAGGCAGATCGCTTGCCCTACCTTGCTGATGGCCGGCCAGCAAGACGCGCTCTATGCTGCTATGCCAGCCAGTTTGAAGCTGCTGAAGCAAGGCCAGCTGCAGGACTTGGGCATGGCAGGTACCTATGTGTTTGAGCGCCAGCCAGAGCTGCTGGCGAACGTCATCACCGATTTTTTGACGAGCAGAGGAGTCTAGTTGCATGGATCTGGAACGTCGTAGTCTGCCGCCTGGTCAACGCCCTGCTTTGATTTTGGTCGATATGATTGAAGGCTTTACCAATCCGGCCTGCCCGCTTGGCACCGAATGCCCACAAGTGGTTGCCGCCAATCTGGCCTTGCTGCAGGTATTTCGCCGCAGGCAACTGCCGGTGTTTTTTTCCACCGTGCTTTATCGCAGCGAAGAGCAAGGGCGAATTTTCCGCCAACGGGTACCGGCATTAAACCTGCTGACCCCGGACTCGCGCTGGGTGCAGGTCGATGCCAGGCTCAGCCCCAGGCCAGAGGAAGTACTGATTGAAAAACACGGTGCCAGCGCCTTTTTTGGTACCCCGCTTGCCGACTTGTTGCAACAAAGCGGTGCCGACTCGGTGGTGATCACCGGCCTGACCACCAGTGGCTGTGTCCGGGCCACCGTGATCGATGCGATGCAGCACAATTACCCGGTACAGCTGCCAAAAGAAGCGGTCGGCGATCGCAACCCGGCCGCGCATCAGGCCAATTTGTTTGATATGCATGCCAAATACGCAGATGTGGTCTGCCTCGACCAGCTGCTTACCCAACTTAACCAAGAAGAGAGCCGTTAATATGTCAACTTTGCCTGTCCTTATTGCGGGTTCTGGCCCTGCCGGTTCCCTGCTGGCGCTGTATCTGGCCCGGCAACAGATCCCGGTGATCGTGTTTGAGAAGCAGCCGGATTTGCCGGTTGATTTGCGCGCCTCCACCTTTCATCCACCATCACTGGAAATGCTGGATGAACTGGGGGTGGCCGAAACCATGATTGCCCAGGGATTGAAGGTCGATCGCTACCAGTACCGCGATCGGAAAACCGGCGCTGTGGCCGAATTTGATATGTCGCTGTTGGCCGACGACACCCGCTTTCCATTTCGGCTGCAATTAGAACAGTACGAAATGACCCGCATCATCAACCGCGAACTGGCCAACTACCCTTGTGCTCAGGTGTTGTTCAGCCATGAGATCCTGGGTTTTTCGCAGGATGACAGCGGCGTCACGGCACTGGTCAATACCCCAGACAACGAAAAGCAATTTCGCGGCAGCTTTTTGCTTGGTTGCGACGGCGCCTCCAGTCAGGTGCGAAAAGCGGCCGGCATTGGCTACGGTGGCTTTACCTACAACGAAAAGTTTCTGGTGGTCAGCACCTCCTTCCCGTTTGAAGCCGTGTTCGACAACTTATCCTACGTCAATTACATCTCGGATCCGGATGAATGGTGCGTACTTTTGCGCACAGAAAAACTCTGGCGGGTGCTCTGGCCGACCGATCCGGCCGAGCCCAACCCGGCACAAACCTATCTGAACGATCAGTACATTCAGCAGCGGTTGCAGCACCTGCATGCCAAGGACGAGGACTACGACATCGGCCATCGCACCCTCTATGCGGTGCATCAGCGCGTGGCCGAGCGCTATGTGCAGGGCCGGATGGTGCTGGTGGGCGACGCGGCCCATATCAACAACCCGCTGGGTGGCATGGGCATGAATGGCGGTTTGCACGATGCGCACAATCTGGCCCAGAAGCTGACCCGAATTTTGAAAGAAGGTGCCAGCTACCCGGAGCTTTTCGCGCAGTACGAGCGTCAGCGCAAGGATTTGGCGGTGCAATTTGTGCAGCAACACACCATCAGCAACAAAAAGCTGATGGAAGAAAAAGATCCCAAAGAGCAAGCCAAACGCCAGCAATGGTTTATGGATACCGCCAAGGATCCGGTGAAAGCCCGGGATTTCATGCTGGAACGCGCCATGTTTCACTGCCTGCGCGACAGTTTAGAGCACGCCTAAAGCAACTGGAGTGGAGTTTTTATGCACAATTATCAAATTGCCCATCGGGCTCAGATAGGGGTCATCATCCCTTCGACCAATACCGGCGTGGAATACGATTTGCAAAAATTCGCACTGGACGGCGTCACCTGGCACCCATCGCGTTTCTGGATTGAACTGCGCGACTGGGCCAGCGAGGTGCAGCAAAGCGGCGACAACGAAAATACCGTCTTTGAGCGTTTTCTCGATTTGATCCGCGATGAAATTCCGCTGTCAATTCGCAATGTGCTCAGTGCCAAAGTCAAACACATCATGCTGGGCATGAGTGCCGAAACCTTCTGGGGCGGCCTGGATGGCAATCTGCGTTTTGAAGAACAAATTCGGGCTCAAATTGGCGACATGGGCCTGACCACAGGTGCCACCGCGACCCGAATGGCACTGGAGAAATTTGGCGCCAAAAAAATCTCGGTCATCACACCTTACCCCCAGGTCGGCGATGACAATGTCTACCGCTTTTTCACCGACATTGGTTTTCAGGTGCATAAGGTCAAGGGCTTGAACCGCCCTTCCGCCACCGCCATAGCGGAAACCCCGATCCAGCAAGTGATTGATGCCATCTACGAGGTCGATGGCAACGACGTCGATGCCATCGTGCAGTGTGGTACCAACTTGTCGACGCTGGATCTGTTTCCGACCTTCGAGCACATTCTGGGCAAGCCCTTGCTGCCCATCAATCAGGCCACGGTCTGGCATGCGCTGCGCAGCTGTGGCATTGAGGATCGCATCACCGGCAAAGGACGTTTGTTGGAAGAGTTCTGATGAAAAGGGTGTTGTTTTAGGTTTACAAAACAAGATTGTTTGATATATAGTTATATCATTAAAACATCAATAGGATTGCGCTATGTTCAATAAACCCCTGGCAGGGATCAAAATCCTGGATCTGACGCATATGCTGTCTGGGCCTTATGGCACCATGTTGCTTGCCGATATGGGGGCCGATGTGATCAAAGTAGAGCCGCGCCAAGGCGAAGGCACCCGCAAATTGCTGGCCAGCGATCCGAACAACTCGCTGGACGGTTTTGGGGCTTACTTTATTACCCTGAACCGCAACAAGCGCTCCATCGCCATTGATTTGAAAAAGCAGCAAGGCAAAGAACTGTTTTACCAGCTGGTGAAAAACGCCGATGTGGTGGTCAGTAACTTTGGCCCCGGTGTGCCGGAGCGCCTGGGCATTGATTACCCGACCCTGCGTCAGTACAACGAGCGCATCATCACCTGCACCATTACCGGCTTTGGCTCAGAAGGACCCGGCGCCAACCGCCCGGCGTTTGATCAGGTGGCGCAGGCTTTTGGTGGTGGCATGTCGATTACCGGCACCGATCCACAAACCCCCATTCGGGCCGGCATTCCGATTGGCGATCTGGGTGGCGGCATGTTTGCTGTGATGGGTATACAGGCGGCGCTATTGGAGCGGGTGCAAAGCGGCAAAGGCCAGCATGTCGATATCTCGATGCTGGACTGCCAGATTTCGATGTTGAATTACATGGCCACCATGCACTTTTTATCGAACGAAGATCCCTACCCGATTGGCAATGGTCATTTTGTCCATGTGCCTTACAACAGCTACCAAACCCAGGATGGCCACATTATCCTGGCGGTCATTACCGACAACTTCTGGCAAAACCTGAAAACCGTGGTGCAGCTGCCGGAATTTGACGATGCCAAATACGACACCCAACCGGGTCGTTTTGCCGACAAAGCCATGATCGACACGCGCCTGAATGCACTCTTTGCGACCAATACCAACAGCTATTGGATAGAGCGGCTGGAGCAAGCCCGTATTCCGTGCGCTCCGGTCAATAAGCTGAGCGATGCTTTAAATGACCGTCAAGTGCGTCATCGCAACATGGTGGTGGATATTTTCCACCCGAATGGCAAAAAAACCCAGGCCCCCGGCAATCCGATCAAGCTGTCACGCACGCATGAAGACAGTTTTAGCCCGGCACCTTTGGTAGGCCAGAACACCGATGCCATTTTGGCCGACGAGCTGGGTTTCCCGCAAGATTGCATCGATGCCTTGCGCCGTGATCAAATCATTGCCTAGGAGCGCCGCATGTCAGTGCCAGATGTGATCATCACCGATGTCGGCCCCCGTGATGGCTTGCAAAATCAAAGCCGGATCTTAACCCCTGACCAGCGCATTGCTCTGATTGAGCAATTGATCCAGGCCGGGGTACGGCAGATTGAAGCCGGTGCCATGGTCTCTCCGAAAGCGGTGCCTGCTATGGCGGGCAGTGACGAGGTGATTGCCAGCCTGGCCAAACGCCACAGGACTGATCCGCAAGCCCGGGGGCAATCGAAAGCGAGGGTACAGCTGCAAGCGTTGATCCCCAACCTGAAAGGCTATCAACTGGCGGTAAAAGCCGGGGCCGATTCGGTGTTGTTTGTGGTATGCGCCAGCGAAACCATGAATCAGAAAAATGTCCGGCTTAGTGTGCAGCAAAGTGTGCAGCAACTGCAGCAAATCCTGCAGCAGGCCAAGGCGGACAACATCCAACTGCTTACCTGCATCGCGGTGGCCTGGCAATGTCCTTTTGAGGGAAAAACACCGCCGAGCCAGGTGTTGTCGCTGGCCAGCAGTCTGGCAGAGATAGGCGCGGAGCAACTGGTGCTGGCCGATACCATCGGCGCTGCAAACCCGGCTTCGGTGCGTCAATTGATGCAGGCACTGGTACAAGCGCATGATGCCAGCAAGCTGGGCTGTCATTTTCACGATACCCGGGCCATGGGCCTGGCCAATGTGGCTGCTGCGCTTGATGTTGGCATCCGCCGCTTTGATGCATCCATCGGTGGTCTGGGCGGTTGCCCTTTTGCCCCCGGTGCAACCGGCAATGTCGCCACCGAAGATGTGGTGATGATGCTGGAACAAATGGGACTCGCGACCGGCATCGATCTGGCGGCGCTGTGCCAGGCCGGTCAACTGGCGGGCGAACTGACCGGCCAGTGCAGCGGCGGTCGTGCCAACAGCTGGCGCCAATTGCAATTGGCGGCCAAGCAACCGCTTTGTTAACACAGGGCTGAGCTAAACCCAGCCCCCGCTCAGATTGGAGAAAAATCATGTGGCGCTGGTTGTTTCGTCTGTTGCTGCTGTGCTTGCTGATCGCAGGCTATGTCAGCTATCAGCTGGTACGCTATCCGGACATCAGTCCCGAGCGCTTGCTCAGCCACTACACCGACGGCCAGGTGCAACAACGCCTTATTTCTGGCCAGCCTCTTTACTATCAGGATCAAGGCAAAGGCCAGGCCATCGTCTTGTTGCACTCGCACTTTTTCAGCATGCAGATGTGGGATCCCATTGCCGATGAACTGGCCCGATACTACCGGGTTATCCGCTTTGATCTGACCTCGCATGGCCTGACCGGCCCAGCGCTTGACAACGACTACAGCCTGGATCGCGACATCGAACTGCTGCGTGGGCTGATAGAGGCGTTAGCGCCAGGCCCGGTGGTTCTGGTGGGCAGCTCGCTTGGTGGCAACATCGCCATTGGCTACAGTGCCCGCTACCCTGAGCAGGTGAAAGCCCTGGTGCTGCAAAACTCCGGTGGTTTTCGTAAAGCCGATAGCCGCGGTGGTCGGGGTGAGGACTTGCCGGCCTGGGCCGATTACCTGCTGTACATGCTGCCCCGGGCCGCCTACAACCGCTTTTTGCAGTGGATGATCGTTGATGACAGCCTGATCACCCCGCAATTGCAGTGGCAATTTCACGATAATTTTCGTCGCCAGGGCAACCGCAAAGCCGAGATGCAGCGCATTCGCCAGTTTAAAGAAGGCGGTGCGGCCACTCAGTTGCAGCAGTTAACGCTGCCGGTGCTGATCCAATGGGGGGAAGCCAACCCACAGTTGCCCGTGGCCATGACCGAGCTTTTTGTCGAGGCACTGGTGCAGGCCGCTTCGGTGCAGGTGATCACCTACCCCAACACCGGCCATGTGCTGCCGCTTGAGCGCCCGGCTGAAAGCCTGGCCGATTTGCGGCATTTTCTGCAGCAGCTGCCAGGGTCCCGGCTAGAACCAGCCGAACAGGAGCCTGCCAATGATACGCTATAATCCAAAACCTTTTTTGGCCGCCTTGCTACTACTGACGCTGCTGATGGCTCTAAGCGGCTGCAGCAAGCCAATCGAGCTGCCAGAGGTTCCGCCGCTGCCAGCGGAAGCAGAAGCACTGCTACAGCGACCAGAGCTTACGGCCAAACACCCAAACTTGTTCGACACAGGTCTGCAGCTTACCCGCCTGGACGGTGAACGCATTCGCTTTCGTTTACTATCGCCTGAAGCCACCGGCCACTACCCAGTGCTGCTGTTCTCACACGGCAATTGGTCCCATCAATTGGAGTACGATGCCCTGATCACACACTGGGCCCAGCAAGGCTACATCGTACTGAGCATGGATCACCGCGACTGCTGCGGTATGGCGCGCGGTATTGTCGCCGCCCTTCGTTTTGGCAATGTCCGGCTGATTGAACAGCGGGTGCAGCATCTGGCGCTGCTGCTGAACCAGCCTGCCCCCTGGCTCAGCCTGCTGCCCGCTGGCGTAAAGGCCAATCTGGATCAGGTCGCAGTAACCGGTCATTCCTTTGGTGCTTACAGCGCCCAGTTGTTTCAAGGCGCGACCTTCTATGACCCTGCCATCAAGGCGCAGCGTCCGGTGGATGTTCAGCTGAGCAATCCAGCAGCCATCCGGGCCGTGGTGGCCATTTCCCCGCCAGGCCCAATGTTTGATGAAATCACCGAAAACAGCTGGGACAACCTACAGGGCCCGGTGCTGGTGACCACCGGCAGCTGGGATGTGGAACCACGTTTTTTCCCGGATTACCGGCTGCATCTGATGTCGCATCAGAAGGCGCTACCAGGCAGTCAGTATGGGCTGGTGCTTGCCGGTGCCGATCACTACTTTGGCCGGCTTATTGGCCGTACCGGGCGCGAAGAGCAAGCACAGCAAGTGCAGTTTCAGTTGCTGCTGTTGGCTAGCACTGCCTTTTTGGATGCCTACCTAAAAGGCGATCCTAAAGCGCAGCAGTTTTTACAAAGCGATGAATTAACCGAAATAACGCAAGGCTTTGCCAGCCTCAGCCTGCGCTGAAGCTGCTCTGCCCTGCAACAATCCTGGCGATAGGCCTTTAAGGGGGATCCATGTCACTCAGCTATTTCTTTGCCGGCTATCTGCTGGTACACCTTGCTTTACTGACGCTGTCGTTTCGCTGGCAGCTGGCTGGCCCCAGAACCTGGCTGATCCGGGCCATCTTAATCGGGGTGATTTACGACAACGCCATGCTGCTGCTCAGCAGCTGGTATGGCGCCGCCGACTGGCTAACCCCGCTGAATTACCCCCGCTGGTGGTTGCATGGTCTGCTGCTGCCCTTGTTGTCCTTGTATATGCTGTCGCTGCTGCGACAAAGTGGGGTCGCCATGGCTTTTAAAGGCTGGTTTAGCGCCATTTTTGTGGTGATTACTGTGCTGTGCCTGAGCTATGGCATTTGGTACGACATCGTGCAGCTGCAGCTGACCAGCCGGCTGTTTGAGGATCCCAATGGCTTTTTCCACAGCATGGAGCGCTTTAATGCCCTAAATGGCACCCCGCCGCTTGGCACCATCTTTACCAACCTCTTTATTCTGCCCTTCACTGTGGTTGTTTGGCGCAAAAGCGGCTGGCCCTGGCTTTTTGCCGGCACCCTCACCATCTTTTTAATCAATGGCGCCAGCGCCCCACTCGCCTACGGATTTTTGCTGGGCAACTTTGCTGAGATTCTGTTTTTGCTAGCGCTGCTTAAAACCGAGCAGTATTTTGGCACAGTAAAAGCGGCCGCAGTACCAAACAGCTAACACCTCTTACTACCGCTCCTACTGCTACTACCTCTACCAAAACTCCCGCTTTGCATGCAGAGCCGGAGTTTTGTTTATTGGCCAGTAAGGAAGCCATCTGCCACTGTGGCCGCCTAAACCTGGCTGCCCTGCCAACCCAGTCAAGCCAAAGCGCTCCACTTCCGCCTTGCTAGCAATAGGATCAAAAAAGCCCCGGCACGAAGCCGGGGCAATAACCAGGTACTACGTTTTTATCGGAACTTGTAGGACAGATTGATACCAGCGGTACGGCCCATTCTCGGCTCGACCACAAACTGCGGTTTGCCGTTCCAGAGGTACTTGCGGTAACCACCGGATGGGGTGTTGTTGTTGGTCAGGTTATCGACGAACAAACTCATCCGCAGCGACTCGGTTTCAAAACCGATGGTGAACTTGGCGGTCACCGCGGATGGCAACTCGGTGGAGTTGGTCGCATCCAGGTACTGCTTGGAGCGGTAACTGAACGACAGTTCAGAGAAGCTATTCAGGTTGCCCCAATCGCGGACATAATCAATGCCGGAGTTTAAGGTTACCCGCGAGGTCCGTGGCATTTTGTTACCAGAAATATCGCCGTCAGACACCAAGGTACCTTCAGGTGGCAAGGTCATTTGCCCAACCACGCCAAAAAACGGCGGGCGGGTACTGACCATGGTCAGGGTTTGACTGGCCGGATACTCGGTAGGGCTCATGCCCTGTGCTTCATAATCCAGGAAACCAAACTCAGGGCCTAATCCCCCCACTTTGACAGTGGCGTCGTTGTATGCCGCAGCAAAGTTCCAGCCAAAGTTATCGGTGATCTGCCAGCGACCATCCAGCTCCAGGCCCTTCACTTCGGTTTTACCCAGGTTGGTAACAATGACCGCTGGAACCGCATTTTCCTGATTGCCAAGGGTAGAGAAATCCCGCACCTGCTGCTTATCCCAATCAATGTAGTAGGCCGCGATGTTAAAGCGCAGCTTGCTATCGAACAGGAAGGATTTCATACCCACTTCGTAGGTCCAGTTTTGCTCAGGATCGAAAGTCATTTCCTCCCCTTCAGCCGAACCATTGAGGCCACCGGATTTGGCACCTTTACCAATGTTCAGGTAATAGAGGGTGGTTTCATTGGCATCCCAATCCAGCGTGATACGCGGTGTGAAATAACTCCAGGAACCATCCATTTCACCGGTTGGAAACAACACACCAGGCGCCCGATTGTCGGTATGGTTGTTAGCAAATTTGTCTTCACGGGTAAAGCGTCCTTCCAGCGCCATGGTCAGTTGATCGGTAATACTAAAATCAACGGCAGCAAAAGCGGACTTGGTAGTTGTTTCGTAGTAGGTGCCCTGCAGAGGGATGAGACCATTATCTTCAAAGCCATTGCCAGCCGCATTAAAGATCATGCTGGAGTAACTATCGGCGCCGACCACGCCGATGGTGGTCAACTGATCCAACTTTAATTTGCTGTAAAAAGCGCCAAAAGCCCAATCCATGCCATCGTGATTGCCGACAAAACGAAGCTCATGGCTGTACTCTTCCCGCTCATCGTTTGGCTGGCCACCCAAGTCATAGCCTTGAATGCCCATGTAGACAGTCCCAAAAGCCAGGTTTTGCACTTGCAGGCCTGCTGGCGCGTCAGGAAAAGCACTGGCTGGCGGCAGGTTTTCTGCAACAAAGGTTGGTAATATAGCCATGCCCGAATGGGTCTTAAGCTGACCTAAGTTGATTTCGTAATCGGTTTTGTTGTAACCACCCAGGTAAGTCACCGAGAAGTTATCGAAGTTGTGATCGATCACCAAGCTGGTGCGGTTGACAGTACGTTCGGTACCGGTAGCCTCTGGAGCAATACCGGTAAAGCTGGCCCGCCAGAGATCATTATCCACCACGCCAAGGTACTTTTGTGGATCACCGGTAAAGACCCAATCCCCCAGCAAATCCCATTGGCCGGTGGCCGGGTTAAAAGTGATGTGGGTACCATTGACCAGTACACCAAACTCCTGTTGAGCATTGCGAATGCCAAAGCCACCATTGTGCTGCACATGGGCGGTGGCACGCGGAGTTTCTTTGGTATCAATGTAGGTGTGCGCGAGACTCACCTTGGTGTTGTCACCATCGTACACCAGCTTCAAACGCGCCAACTGGTTATCGACTTCACCAAGGCGGCGGTTATCAATACGTTCGCCAGTGATGGTATTAACATTGCGAATCGTGGAGCCGGAGCTGCTATCGCTTAAATCCAGCCGGGCTTTAAAGCGCTCAGTTAGAGCACCACTCAAGTACAGATGTGCATCGTGCATGCCATGGGTACCGGCCGAGGTATTAATGCCAAACTCAAACTGATCCGAGGGCTCTCTGGTGATGTAATTAATAGCCCCGGCAAAAGCATTGCGGCCATAAATCGCTGACTGCGGGCCCCGCACCACTTCCACCCTCTGCAAACCACCATACGGCAGGAAGCTGGCATCACGGCCAGAGGCATAGACCCCATCGATAAAGACAGCCACGTTGGTTTCATCACCCACCAGGCCTGGCTGTGCCAGACCACGGATCACAGGAGAGCCCGAAGCCATACCGCCGATGGAGTCGTAAGTGACGCCGGGGGTCGCTTCGATGATGTCGTTGATGTTGCGAATACCGGTACGCTCCATCTGCTCACCACTGAACACGCTGACTGAGACCGGAATTTTGTTGAGTAATTCTTGCCGCAAACGCGCCGTCACAATAATGCGTTCGATTGGATCTTTTGCTTCGTCTTGCTGTGCTTCGGCATCGTCTGCCATCGCCGGCGATGCCATCAGCATGCTGCCTAATGCTGTTAGCAGTATCGGATACCGTAATTTGAATGGTATCTGTTTCATCGGAACACCCTCCTGACTTCAATATTCTTATCGTATTTTTAGTGTTTCGTCTCGTGGCAGCCGATACTGCACTGGCATGCCTCATTGATATAATGATATCATTATATATCATTTGTCAACGGGCAAAATTTAATCAACCAGATTTTTTGTTAAAACAAATATAAAACAAAGGCTTAAGCCTAAAAATTTTTTTATGCTGTTCAATAATACCTTACCCTTTGGGCTAAAAGCATGGTAGAAGTGGAATAAGAATCCTCACAGCATACTTGAAAATGGATGATGAAGGACCCTCCTTTGAGTGATTTCATCAACCAACAATCAGTGAAGAACAGGACCCCATTATGACGGCACTGGATACCTCGAAAGTCTCGATTAAAACCTCCCTGGCAGCCTGCTTTGGCCGTAATTTATACGAGCAACCGGGAGCCCATGAATTTCTGCAGGAACTGTCGCAATCTGCGCAGGAAGTGAATATCCAGCAAGGTGGCTATATTTTTAAAGAAGGCGACCCCAGCGACTATGTCTTTATAGCCATCTCCGGGGCAATTATGCTGGAGCGCAGCTCACCCAAAGGCGCTCGCCATGTGTTTGCCTTTTTATTTACTGGCAATTTGCTTGGGCTGTCGGAGTTTACTGTGTACTCATTTAGTGCAGTGGCCTTAACCGGAGCCACAGTAGTCAAGATTAACAAGCGATTGATCCAGAATATCTTTGAGCGCCATCCCAAAATCGCCAAAAGCTTCCATGACTTCACCACCCATGTGTTGCATTACGTGCTCGACCAAATGTACATACTGGGACAAAAAACCGCCCCGCAAAGGCTGGCTCATTTTCTATTGGATATGGATACCCGGCTTGGCCGCAGTTCAGGGCAGTTTTATTTGCCAATGAATCGCATTGATATTGCCGATTACCTGGGTATGTCGCTGGAAACTACCAGCCGCAGTTTCAGCAACCTGAAAAAGCGCAAGCTGATTGAAATCGAAAGCAGCCACAAAATCATTATTAACGACCGTGCTGCCATTTTGGAATTTATTGATGAGTAGGTCAGTTGATGAAAAGCCGGGCATGCGCCAACACATGCCCACACCAAATAACAACTTTAAGCTTGTTTCTTGACCTGACTAATAAGCAGTAATGCGATAGCAACCAGCACAATATAAATGATGAATGCATTTTGATAACTGCCATACACATCGAAAATTTTGCCGGTAAGATAAATACCGAGACCTCCGCCAATCGCATCCAAAATAGTAATGGTGCCAAGCAAGCGGCCGGAGGCTTTTAAGCCAAAGCTATTGATGGCGGTAAGTTGCAGCAAGGTGTAAAATCCTCCCCAGGCAAGGCCTATGATAAAAATCACTACCATAACCGTCCCAGCGCCAGCAAACAACAGGCCAATCAAACCCAGGAACATTACCGACAAGTTGCCGTAAAGGATCACCCGCCCGGGGATTTTGTCTGCCAGCATGCCAAACAAAAACTTTCCGACCAGTGCCGGTGTAAACAGCATCGCAAGCCCAGCTGATGCGCTTTGTATATCAAAACCCAAATCTTGCAGATGCAACACCAGGTTCGCCTGTAAACCAAGCAAGGTATAAAAAGTACACATAGCGATAATAGCAATGGCCCAGAAAGAACGGGTTTTCAACGCCTCCCAATAACCCAAACCATGACTGGAAATATCGGCCTGACTATCTGTTGGGCTGGCCTCAACACCATAGGGCAACAGCCCCCGCTCCGATGGTTTATTGCGTACCAAAAACAACGCCAGCAAAAACAGCGATGCCGGTATAAAGGCGGCCAACTGAAAGCCTTGCTGCCAGCTCATGCCAGAGGCCAACCAGCTGCCATAAAGGGGACCAAGCAAGGCACCTCCGAGCGAAGTTCCCACCACCACAATACCAATGGCAGTACCACGCAGCTTTACAAACCAGGTTGACACCAGGATGACGGCAACATTGAGGCCACAGGCCACTAAGACCACAGCAAAGACGGCATGCACCATATAGATTTGACGCAGATCGGTAATGTAGCCATAGGCAAAGTAAGCGATGCCCAAAATAACAGAGCCGATCATCATCAGGATACGCACCCCGACTTTATCAATGAGAATTCCAACCACAGGGGCTAGCAGGCCTGCCAGAACTAAGGTAATCAGCTCTCGAAACTTTAGTTGGCCTCGGGTCCATTCGGGAAAGTCAGCCAGGATAGCACTGTCAAAAGCAGTGATCGCGGTCAACGTCATGCCGTTTGATATTAATAATGCAAAACATGCTATCCAGACGGTAATCCAATGAAAGCGGGTTTGCTGTGAAGCAGCTACTCCCGCGATTTTTAATGTGGTCATCAAGTGCTCCTGACTTAGCCTGATTAAAACATCAGCTAGTTAAGTGTTTTTTATGGACAAACCATGTATACCGAATTTGTCCGCACAAATCCCGCCAACAACAAGCTCTGATTGATAAAAGTCAATTGGGGTTATTTTATGTAGAAACAACGAATAGAAAGTTGCCGCAACCTTAATGGTCACGGCAGCATCACGTGTGAGTTAGTGATTAATGAATGTAGTTTGGTATAGGCAATTCGCGCAAGAAGGACACCTCGAACTCTGCAACGCCTTGCCGGTAAGGGATAATGGCCTGGTACGCATCGGAGTACCAAAAGTCCTTAGCAGCCTGCAGGCAGGGGAAACGAGCTAACACCATGCCACGACTGGCTGGTGGATTGCCTTCCATTTGCGCAAGTGCCGGACTAAATGCCAAATGATAAGCCTGGTACTTTTGGTACAAACCACTCTCCGCCAAAGCGCCTACATAACGGCCAAAACCTGCACGATCTGCAATCTCACCATAGACCACCATAATCACCGGCTCATTGCATTGGTTTACGCCAACAGGGCGAAACTGATAGCCACCGGCCGCAGGCCCCCAGACCAGCTCACCATCGGCATTAAAGCCACGGTCCCAGTTTACGAAGCCTTCAACACTAACCTGAGTTTGCGAGATCATATAGCTGGCACCGCGGTGATTGTTGCGACACTGTCGCCCCTGGGTCGAGCCCTCAAAACGTTGTACGCCCGTTTTCACCAGCAAGACAGTACATCCAGCAACCGGCTGCAGCATCTCAGGTAACAGAGTTGCAAAACGCTCTGGCTCTTGCCAGGCGCCCATAAACGCTTCAGGGTCAGGTAGAAAAAAACCATCCGCTTTTATACTTCCGTCTTCAGCTATCTTAAAGCGAGTAATACGCTGACGGTAAGGGCGTTCGGCATTTGGAGCCCAGTTTTCAGCGTAGGTCCAGCGTACATCTTTATTGCCTGGCCAAATCTCAGCAATATGCCAGGTTATTTCAGCATAACGATCATCTTTTACTGCCTGCTGAGCCGTATCAAAAGAACCGATAGCCAACTCAAAATACTCATGCAACACATTGCTGGCATAAACAGGTTTAGCCAGCAAGATGCCCCCCAGTAAAACGTAACTGAATAACTTCATACTGATTCCTTCATAGCATCAGATGTTGATTTAATGGCAAAAGAAAAAATCCTATACAGCCCACCAGCTATCCCCATTGACATTTATCAAGCAACCAACACTTTAGATGCAAACATCGATTCAATGCACAGAGAGCTGGAAGATGAACTCAAACGAATTGCTTTTTATCAACCCAGTTGCTAGCTTAGCAGGGTAATTCATGCAAAATACCAAACTGACGGATTGATGATGACTGCCCATGACGATTGATACCTCGAAAGTTTCAATAAAAACTTCACTGGCATCCTGCTTTGGCCGGAACTTTCAGGAACTGGAAGGTGCTAACAGCTTCTTAGAAGAGCTATCGAAACACGCGCAAGAGATCCATATCAATGAAAACTGTTACATTTTCAAAGAAAAAGATCCCAGTGACTTCATCTACATCCCCATCTCAGGGGTGATTATGCTCGAACGCTCTACTTCCAAAGGGTCCCGCCACGTGTTTGCTTTTTTATTTACCGGCAATCTACTAGGCCTTTCTGAGTTCTCTTTTTACACATTCAGTGCCAGAGCATTAAGTAATGGAACCGTCGTTAAAATAAATAAACAGCTTATCCAAAGCATTTTTGAACGCTATCCGGCCATTGCGAAGCGCTTCCATGAGTTTACCAATCATGTGCTGAATTATATCCTGGATCAGCTGTTTATTATGGGGCAAAAGTCAGCTCACCAGCGACTGGCTCACTTCCTGCTAGACATGTCCAATCGGATTGGTCATGGTACAAGTAAGTTTTATCTGCCAATGAGTCGCCAGGATATTGCTGATTATTTAGGTATGTCACTTGAAACTGCAAGCAGGGGTTTTAGCAGCCTTAAGAAGAAAGGCATGATCAGTATTCAAAACAATTACCGAATAACAATTCTGGATGAAGAAGCACTTCATCATTTTGCAGATGATTAAGTCACAGTTTTTTGGATGCAGGCGTCAGCACATTAATGTAACGATATCGATGGGCTGGATAAATACTTTCAGCAAGTAACACCAGCTCGCCTTGCTTCGAGAAATATTTTCGCACCACCCTCATCCCAGCAGAGTGAGCCTGGTCATTTAACTTTTGTGCCATATCACTGGTCAAAAGACATGCGGTAAACTCTTGTTCTACCCGACCAATATTTGAACTGCTAAGCAAATGCATCATTTGCTTTAGCGCTGTTTTTTTATCCAAATCTTTTGCATAAAGGTCAGTGTGGTAACGAAACTGCTGAATACTCGAATAGCAAATGGGCTTCTTGTCATGCACTTCAGAACGAACACCCGCTAAATAAATGTACTCTCTGGGATGGGAAAACTTCAAACGCGACATCTCGTCTTTATCGGTAATGAGTAACTGACAGACATCAATACTAAAGCGCGTTTGCTGACCAAACTCTAACAGCTCCTGCACCGATTGGGTGAACTGATTAATCTGCTCAGGTAGATTGGTTCGGATCACACGGGTACCGGCTCCTTGCCGACGCTCCACCAGACCAATACGCTCTATATAACGCAACCCCTCACGCGCAGTATGGCGACTAATCCCATGCTGCGCACAAAGCTCTTTCTCGGTAGGCAACAAAGCACTGAGAGGGTAATGGCCCCGCAAAATTTGCTGCAAAAGCAGCTCCCCTAACTCAATGTATTTTGCCTGCTTATTTTGCATTCGTAGCTTTCCTTAGCTGTTTCAGGCTTTGAACCACCAGGGCGAAGCAACCCCGGTATTTCGAATGAATGACTTTTTCCGAATAAAACGACGGATAGATTCAGCACCCATCCGGGAACCTCCCATACCAGAACATTGAAAAGACTGCTTTTCAGCTTCATGCACAAACCCCGTCAAAGAAGCATCATTGATACTGATACCTCCCGCTTTCAAGGCAGCCGCTATTTGATAGGCATTCGCCATATCCTGACTAAATACGGCAGCAGATAAACCATACTTGGAGTCATTGGCCAGCTGGACAGCTTCTTCATTGGACTGAACCCGCTGCACCACCACAATAGCGGCGAAGGTTTCCTCGGTAACTATCAGCATATCCTTGTTTACCTGATCAAGCACCGTAGGCTCACAATAGAAACCGCCACCAAGCTGCAACAAGTGACCTCCACAAAGCGCACGCGCTCCTTTTTGCAGTGCGTCGTCAAGCTGCTGACGGATCACAGCCACCTGTTTATCTGAGATAACAGGCCCGATTTCACCAACTTTAATATCCGGATAGTTGTGGCGTAATTTTTTTACTTTCTCAACCAAACGGCTAATAAATTCATCCGCAATGTTTTCATGCACATAGATACGTTCCAGACTCATACAGGATTGTCCGGCATTCACCATACTTCCCCAGCACAGCGCACTGCTTGCCACTTCAATATCGGCATCATCACACACAATAGCTGCATCTTTCCCACCCAGCTCTAAAAAAGCTGGAATAAACTGTTGTGCACACAATTCCCCGACACGACGTCCGGTAGCAACACTGCCGGTAAAGCATAAGGTATCGACATGCTGAATCACAGCTTGGCCAGTTTCGCCAGCGCCAGTCACAAGCTTCAAAACCGAAGATAGTTCAGGTGTTGATTTGATGACCTCTTGCAATGGAGCAACAAATCGAGAGGTGACCTCACTGGGCTTGATGATAACCGAGCACCCCGCCAACAGTGCGGGAATGGCATCGACCAATGATAATAAAAGAGGAAAATTCCAAGGGCTAATCACACCCACGACGTCAAAGGGAAGATAGCTTGGCTGAATCTCTAAAAAAGGAAGGTGCGCTTTTCTTGGTGGAGCCTCAGCAAGCAGCTCTGGTGCATCTTTACACCAACGATGGATAGTGTTGATTGTCACATCCACCTCTAGCTCAGATTCAGCCCAGCGGCCAGTATCCTCTGCAACAGCAGCAATGAGCGCTTCGCGATGGGCAACTAACTGCTCGGAAAAATTATGCATCACCTTGACACGTCCGGCCATGCCAAGTTGCCACCACTGGGGCTGAGAAGATCGTAGCTGCGAAACCAGCTGGGCTACCTCATCATGCGAGACAACACGTAAACTAAAATCTAAATGACCAGTCCTCGGATTACGGATCTTCATTTTATTACAACTCCGTTTGGCTTAATGATGCCAGATGCTTTCAAAGAGCGAATAACATCCAGTTGCGTCGCCTCAAAATGAGAACGATTCACTGAGATGACTTGTTGTTGCTCATCCAACATGTTGTTGGCTGGGTAGACGCATTGCTGATAAGTGGGTGCAAAAAGCTCATTTCTTTGCCTAGATAGCAAATTGGACATACCTGGTTTTGCCCGGTAGCGGCGCAGAACCTCAAGATCCAACTCGGCATGAGCTACCATGCTTTCACCCGTCGACGCCTCAGCCAGTACCCTGCCCTTCATATCAATAATTTTTGACATGCCATCCGATGATTGTTGTGGTAATTGAATGCCTGAAAAGCCACCGCTGTTGGCGGACACCAGATAGGCCATGCTTTCAATCGCCCTTGCTCGCTTGGCGATATCTTTTGGTGTCAGGCCAGGAGCAGCAATTTCAGAAGTGCTGTGCAGCAATACTTCAGCACCCTTCATCGCCAGACAACGCGCAATTTCAGGGTACAGGATCTCTTCCGAAGCGATGGCAGCCATGCAACCAATTTCAGTTTCAGCGACAGGGAAAAGCCCATCATAACCATAGTGGTCCAGGTATTTCTCCAAAACATCATGCGGCGTCGGGGCAAACATTGAAATCAAGCGTCGATAACGCAACACGACATCACCCGAAGGATTGATCAGAAAAGAGCACTGAAAATACAATTCGGGAAAGTAAGAGTCGGCTTCATAAACATTACCGGATAGATACAGCTTATTTTCCTGAGCAATCTTCGAAAGTCGTTCGTACTCAGGGCCGTCAATCGATAGTACAGCCTTTGCTTGCCATTCTTGCACCGATTCGGTAGTTGGGAAACCCGTCAAAAAATACTCTGGTAGAACAACCAAGCGGACATCATCACCAGTCAGGGTTCGGATAAACGCTTTACTGGCGCGAACTTGCTGTTGAACCCGCTCCAGGTTCTGCGCTATTTGCATTCTTGCGTCATCAACTCCCAGTGCGTTTACAGCAAAACATTTGGTTTGCAGTGCCAGAGCTGTATATGCGTTCATTTACTATTCCCGTTTAAGCCATGAACCAACATGACGTGAAAATGCCCAGTACCGTCACGCAAAGCAATCAGTTGCTGGTAGCTGTCCGATTGCCAGAAGGCACGTATAGTTGCCTCATCCGGCCATCTTGAAATGACGACACTGCCAGGTTTATAGTCGCCTTCCAATACATCATGCTGATTATCCATAGCGATGTATTCACCACCGTAAGCACGAACCAAAGCCGGGACCTGACTGGTGTATGCTTTAAATCGCTCCCAATCGGTCACATCTGCCTGAATCACCAGATAGGACGCCATAATAAAACCTCATTGCATGGAGTGTGTGCTTTCATTAAGACTGCTGAATTATAAAGGCCGAGTAAAGCAAGAATTCAATCCTGGCTGATATTTGTCAATTCAATAGGATAAAGCACAAAAAAAGCCGCTTTGCAGCGGCAACATGGGCAAAACAAAGCACATCAGCAGTTAAAATGGCTTGACCGCGCCGAAAAACGCCGTGGTTAAAATACCAATCCAGTAGATGTATGCCAAGCGACGACCGAAGCGGATAGACTCTTCCAGCCGGTTCTCTACCTCAGGATTGTCTCCATCCACAGCAAGTTTGCGGAACATGACCGTCCACTCTCGCATAATAAAACGCAGCAGCAAACCAATCACCAGCAAACCGGAGAAAATCAACATTTTGATAGCAAACCACTTCTGGCCATCACCGGCAGAAAAAGGCCCATACCCCAATAACGAGGCAATACTTGCAATTGCCAGGGCGGGAATCACAAAATACCGAATAGCTTCATCAAGCTTGGTCAGTACCAATCCCCGATCAGTTTCACGGTAGATAAAGGCAGCCCAACACAAAGCCAGCCAGCCAAAGAAGAAAACCCACATACCTGTCAGCCAGGCTCCCCCATAAGGCTGAACTCCCCACAAGTACCCCATATGCATCCCCAGCGGGAACAACATAATGATGCCGGTGCGCGCTAAAATATCGATCCGATAGGCCGTTTCCATATGCCGTTTTCGTTCTGGCATTGGAAGCTTACGGTTCACGACATGAAATGAAGTCTGGAAAACGCCCCACTCACCGCCCAACCAATACACCATCGCCACAATATGAAACCATCGTAGGATGGGTAGTTCATACATACTGATAAATTCCATACCAATCACCTTTGTTTGTATTTACCAGCAAAGCTTAGAAGTGGCGCTTTTTTCCATCATTGACAGATATCAATCATCAAGCATATCCATTGTTTTAGCATGGTTTTGAAGGACCTTTAGTAACAGCGCCGCTTCGATTGCCAATTGTCAATGGCATAATTCTGGTTGTTGTTAGCATCAATGGGTTGCTAATAATCGCAGGTAAATCACTATGAAACTGAAAGAACGTATGCCGCTGCTGTCTCGCCATGAAGGGGTTTGGGAAGGCTATTACCGCTACTACAGCCCTGAAGGTGATAAAATTGATGAGCACCGTTCAAGGCTCTTGTGCCGTTTCCCTTCTGATGATGTCTACCACCAGACCAACTTTTACTTTTGGGCTGATGGCCGTAAAGAAGTGCGTGACTTTCCGACCAAAATTGAAGGGAACAAAATCATTTTTTATACCGAAGTACAGGGCTGGGCTGCGGAAGTACCCTTGGATGATTTTAATCGAACTGTCATGCTGTACTGGGTTCGCACCAATGAAGATGACTTACACCTTTACGAAATGATTCAATTATCTGATTGTGGCAAGTACCGTTCGCGTGTATGGCAGTGGTTCAAGGCTGGAAAGCTGTTGCAGCGAACCCTGATTGATGAGCAGTTTATCACCAAAGATTGGGCAAGTTACGAAAACACTCAAAGCGCCTATGATGACGTCGCTCAATTCTGAGCGTAGAGGGGAGATAAGAAGCATGACGTTCAAAATCTCTGCTTTTCAGGAAGCCATTGCTATTGTAAACGATTTTGCACCTATGATGACTCTGCTCTGCGAGTATGGTGGTTGGCAAGAACTCCACCGGGGCCAGGTAGAGCCAGGGTTACTTCGAGCATGGCAGCTATTCCCAGAAGCCAATGCTGAAGAGATAGTACTGGGAAACACAGGCATTGATAGTGGATACCTGCGACTAATTCGCTTTAGCAATTTGAGCCAAAGCGTGATGAGAGCCAATGACCTAAGCTGGGATTATGGCGGCACCTTCGATTTTAATCTTAGGATTAAGTCAATGGAGTCGTTACAGCCAGCACTATCAAGACTCGGTTGGCGTGGCGCCTCTGAACCTGTTGAGTTTTTTTTAGGCAGCTCCCGGGTAAAAGAGTGGCTGGCTATCAATCAAAGCCATATTCGCTTTGCCTTTATCGAACGGGTATCACCTCCACTGCAAGGCTGGGAGCATATGCAGCCAATCAGCCAGATATTTAACTCCAGCCAAATCGTGCAGGACTTTACCAAAAGTATGGCCTTTTATCAGGATATACTTGGGTTTCAATGCGTAGTCCAAAGTGGAAACCTGACCGAACAACCCGGACCAAACGTTCTTGGTATTCCTTTTGAGCGAGCTCACACAGAGCCTTATCAATTGGCTATTTTGCAGCCTGATGGAGAAATGCGAGGCTCTATTGAACTGGTTTGTTTTGAGCAAACCAAAGGAAAGGATTACACCCAGGGCAATACTCCCCCGAACCTGGGCATGTTAGGGATTCGCTTCCCGGTTCAAGGCATCGAGCAACTTGAACAACATCTTTTGAAACATCAAGTGCCTATGCCAGTAACGCTAAGCAAGCTCGAATTGGCACCCTATGGCCTTGTCCAGCTTCTGGCGATACAGACACCTGATGGCGCCTGGCTAGAGTTTTACGAGCCATGCCTTTAATATTTTTGCAGTGTAATGGAGCTCATGATGATGCAGTCTAACCCAGCCGACAAACTGGCCGCCTTGATAGAAGAACTGAGCGCAGTACTTTCGCCCCAGTCTATTCAAAGCGACCTAAGCAGCCGCACTTTGATGTCACAGGATGTTTTTTGCAAGAAGGAGCCTGCCGCTTTGGTAGTAAAGCCTGAGACAGTCAAACAGCTAGCCTCTCTGATGCAAATTAGCACGAAACATGGTTACGCAGCTCTGCCTCGCGGCGGCGGGATGTCCTACACTCAAGGCTATGTTCCGGTTCAGCAAAACTCGATTATTGTCGATATGTCGGCACTTGATCAGCTCATTGAGATCAACACCGATGACATGTATGTCACAGTGCAGTGCGGATGCAGCTGGGAAAAGCTACACAAGGCTCTGGATGGAACCGGCTTTCGCACACCATTCTGGGGCACTTTGTCCGGCCGCTATGCTACTGTCGGTGGAGGGTTATCGCAAAACTCAATTTTCTGGGGTTCCGGGCAGCATGGTTTCGCAGTGGACTCTGTGCTCTCGGTAGAGGTAGTTCTTGCAAGCGGCCACATCATCCGAACAGGATCTGCAGGTCAACTGCATGCAACTCCTTTTGCACGGCATTTTGGTCCTGATTTAACCGGGTTGTTTTGTTGCGACAACTCCGCCTTTGGCATCAAAGCGACTGCCACATTTCGGTTAATTCCATCACTCAAATACCACGATGGCTTATCCTTTAGTGCAAGCAGTTTTGCAGCGCTGAGCAGCTTGATGAGCGAAGCATCGAAACAAGGACTTATCAGCGAGTGTTTTGGCTTTGATCCATTTTTACAAGCACAGCGCATGCAAAGAGAAAGTTTGGGAAAAGATGTAAAATCCCTGCTTGGCGTAATGAAGTCAGCAGGCAGCCTGAGCAAGGCCATTAAGTCGGGCACTAAAGTTGCCCTTGCCGGCAGAAATTTCGTTGAAGCAGAAAGCTGGTCTGCACACTTCATGGTTGAAGACAGAACTGAAGCTGGGATGCAGCATAAGTTGCAAGCCATTGAGGCTATTGCCAGCAAGTTGGATGTCAAAGCGATTGAAAACAGCATTCCCAAAATACTTCGGGCAAACCCATTTGGTCCGGTCAATAACATGATAGGTCCTCAGGGTGAGCGTTGGGTTCCTGTTCATGCGGTCGTTCCTCATTCTAAAACACAGCAAGCTTATCAAGTCACCGAGCAAGTGTTTTCTGAGAATAGCGAGCTTATCGAAAAATTTAATATTGGCATTGGCTATCTGGTTGCAACCGTCTCCAGCATGGCATTTGTGCTTGAACCAGTGTTTTTCTGGCCCGATGAGTTGAATGAATTGCACAAACATGCGGTTGAAACAAGTCATCTGAAGCGACTCAAAGGGTTCCCTCCAAACCCCGAAGCAACAAAAGCCATGGAAAAGATCCGTGCAGACCTGGTACTGGCATACAGTCAACAAGGCTTTATTCATATGCAAATTGGCAAGTCTTATCGCTTCAAAGAGGGGCTGGCGGCCGAAAATTTTGAGCTACTAAAAGCCATTAAGCAGCACCTCGATCCAACCAGCAGCATGAACCCGGGGTGCCTGGGTTTGTAATCACCGGGGTGGTGCTCTTAACGCAAGCACCACCTGAAACCACCTTAACACAGCAACCACTTATCGCATTTAGTCACCTGGGCCAGTCTGTTTGATAAAAATCAATTCTAGATTAGACCATGCTGCCTTATAACAGTATAACTGTTCATGAACCGAAGGAACTTATTGATGTTGACCACTGAAGTTCAGCCTCCGCTCACCCAACAACGAACCCGCAAGCATTGGCTAATGGTATTCATCGCCATGATCAGCCTGATGGTCTCCAACGGGATGATTTTTACCGGGATAACCGCTTTCGACAGCTCCATCTTAGCTGAGTTTCCTGAGTGGTCACGGGCCGATCTAAAGCTTCGTGAATTAATCACCTTAATTTTGCTGGGCTTACTCGCTCCGTTTATAGGCATTTTTATTGATCGCTTGGGCGTACGTGTCCTGATGATCGTTGGTTGCCTGGTTCTGATCCCAAGTTATTTTGCCTATGGCTATGTCACGAACTTACTGCACATATACATCATCCATGGTTTTTTTGCACTGGTGATGGTGTCATGCGGCCTAAATGTTGGTGTTATACTGGTATCCAACTGGTTTGTTAAGAATCGGGGCACAGCGATTGGTATTACCATCGTTGGTACATCCTTGGGTGGCGCCTTGCTCGCCCCACTCTTTGGTAGCTGGATGGCAGCAGGCATGGACTGGCGCCAGGGGTTTCAGCTGGCTTCCATTATCCCTACCTTTCTGTTATTGCTGGCTGTTTTCCTGGTGAAAAGCAAACCTGCAGAAGCCGGATTGGTCCCTTACGGCTACCAGCAACAAGCAAATACTGAGACACATGATATTTCACAGCATGGCTTATCCTATGTCGAGGCACTTAAAACCCGATCATTCTGGGCCATTACTTTTATTGCGATGTGTACTTTTTACATTCTGATGGGACTGCAAGCCAATTTGGTGCTGCACCTGCAGGATATTGGTTTTGATATTCAGGCTGCAGCAGCCGGGCTGAGCATGTTGTTTATTCCAGCGTTGATAGGCAAGTTTTTGTTTGGACTTTTTGCCGATAAGTTTCATGGCAAAAAAATCCTCTACGCTAACTTATTGTTGATGTTTTTTGGTTTGCTTGGATTGTTGTTCAGTAGTACCGCGACGGTATTAACTGCGGTAGTCATTATTGGCTTCGCCTGGGGAGGCTTTTACACCCTGCTACAACTTAACGCAGTGAATAACTTTGGCCTTAAAGCATCGGGCAAGATCTTGGGGACTATTACTGTGCTGGATGCACTTGGCGGTGGTTTAGGGATTTATCTGACAGGCCTAATTTTTGATATTTACGGCAGTTACCACCATGCATTTGTCATCTATGTCGTTCTGTGTGCCATCGCCCTGGCTTTAATCAGTCAGGTTAAAAAGCACGTTTAACTTACCGCTTTATCAAGCAAAAAATTTAGCCCAAAAAAAGCTCTGGTTTTCCAGAGCTTTTCCGTAAGTAGGATTATGCCTTATCTGGCTGCTTATTTCGCCTAAAGAAAGCTCTGATTACCAGCTTTAAGATTGCTGGTTTAAAACACATTCTAAATAAGCTTGCAGCCTCTTCCGCGGTGACGATAGTTTCACAGGGCATGGTACCTGCGTAGCCACTCATCACAATGGTGTTGTCCTTTGCTTCTGCTTTTTCGATCCGCACACCAAGCTTCATCGATACGGTATTAACCTGCATAACTACTCCTGCTCAGACCAAGGTTTGGTTTGGGCCAGATTACGTCCAGCTGCCCGACCAGAAATCATAGCCTCAGTCAGATAGCTTCCATTCTGGTATAAATTAGAAAACATTGAGCCCAACTCACCAGCTTCGTACAAACGGGGGATCGGTTGACCGGCAGGGGTTAATACCTGTGACTCGATATTGCGCCGCCCTCCTCCACCAGTACAAACCACGGCAGGAACTATCTCAACCGCGTAAAACGGCCCGGTGGCAATGGGTTGTAAGGTTACCGGGTTTCGACAGAAATCCGTATCCTCGCCTTGTGCACACATTTGATTATAACGTTCCACTTCCGCCGCAACCGCATTCGGGTCCCGTCCCATCTTTTCAGCCAGTTCTTCGATGCTGTCGGCTTTAAGAACTCGCCCCTGCTCAATTTCTTTTAAATTATCATCACTCCAATCCAGGCCTTCTGCCGCAATATTCCAGGTAAACGCTTTTAATGCCAGGCAGTTGTATGAGCGGGTTGTTTCATCGAAAATCATGTGCACAGGGCCAGCATTGATGTGCGGTGTATCCACCCAGTGATTGTGTTTCTTTTCTTTATAATGTGTCAGCTGTAGCTCTGCTGTTTCATTGTAAAAGCGCTTATTATCTGCCGCAATTTCCAGCCAGCTGAAACTTTGCCAAAATAAATTACGCAAAAACACGGTTTCATAGCCAGGCGCTTTCAAGCCTGGCCAAATACCGCCGGACTGTCCTTTATTACGCATATGCCACAAATCGGCACCGGCTTTTTGCAGGATATGTATGCCATCACCCGTATTGCCCGGGGTTCCAAGGGGGAACAACTTTTCATAGCCACAATAGTTGCGCTGCATTTCAAGATTCGCTTCATAGCCACCCACGGCAAGCACCACACCACGACGCGCTTTGATGGCTTGCAAGCGTCCATCACGTTCAACCCAGGCACCAAATACCTCCAGGGTATCAGGATCCTGAATCAAATCTTTTACTGGTGTCTCATACAACACTTCAATTGGCCGCTTATCGACATTGGCTTTAAACGCCAGCCAAACGCCTGCCGGAATAGGTAAAATGGTAGCGGTATAGGTTACAGCATCTGCAGCCCCCAGTTCAGGGAACTCCAACACAGCCTGACGGTCAGTAAAACCGGTCCCTTGAATATACTGAGAACCGGCTTCTTCAGCACGCTCTTTAATCCACGGCTCTAGTTCTGACATTCTGTGCGCCCACGCATGCAGCATCTCCTCCGGAATTGGGTTTGAAGTGCTCATAGCTCGCTGGTACTCAATCAATGCAGCCGGATTCTTCGCAATAAGCAGAGATTGGCCGGCAGCACGAGAGTTGCCGCCAGCATATTTTTCCGGCATTTTCTCACAAATCGTAACTTTCAACGAAGGATCTGCGGCCAAAGCTTCAATTGCGGCACTGGCCCCGGCTAAACCGAAGCCAAAAATTAATACATCAGTCTCCAAATCCCATGCTTTAACTGCTGATAAACTTGACATAACTACCTCATAAAAAAATACAGCAACCCTAAGGTTGCTGTATAACAGCAAATACTACTTACATTCGGGTAATTTATTGGCCCGTTTCATTTTGGCGTAATAAGTCCAACTGGTTTCATTCGGTTGATAAAAGCTATCCGGTGCCGTCACATATTCAGGGAAGTGTTTTAAAGTATAGCTCTTCAATTGCTCTGATAAGTCATCAAAGCTGTCGTATTTGCGGCCATGACCACTGTAAATAAGGTGTCCCGGCGTATCTGCCAGCATCATCCAGGGCAACCAAGGGCCAGTCCGGGCCCAGGCATAGTGAGTGGGCGTACTGGTAGAGCTTGGATCAGTTAAATCCTCGGTTCTGGCAAAAAAGAAAAAGTGTTCCGATGCAATGTAGGTATCCCCGGTAGACTCTTTAGGAAATTCTTCAGGGCTTAATGGGTTGGGGTATTTTAAAGGAATATCCCAACGCAAGGCTGCGACATCGCCCATCACATCGAAGCTGGTAAAGAAAGCCATAGGGTTTGAGCCGTCTTGCGCTGGTGCCGGAAAGACATTACTGACCGGGTCATTGGCAACCTGCAATACGCACACGGTTTGCTCAGTCACCGGGTTAAACCAGGTTTCTGTAATCTCACCTGTTTTTAAATCCACGTAATAAGACACTTCACGGGTAACCCACTCATAACTGCCATCGTCTTTAGGTATCATTTTGCCGGCATTAAAGCCGATGGTTCGGATAATAGGTTCTGGTTTTTCACCAGGCAAAGCCATAAAAATAGTGGCATCCCAATCTTTAAATACTGGTGCACCATTGAGATCCCCTACCAAACGCAGCATGGCTTTGTAAGCGTCATTGCTATCGGTTAAATCCAGTCGCTCATCTGCAACCAGTCCGGTTGCAGCAAGGGACAGCGCTAAACCACAGGAAAGTACAATTTGCTTTAACTTCATAAATATTCCTTAACATTAACCCAAGGGAAAAACGCGGTTAATCCGCATAAAAGTAGTGTTTTCATTGGCACCATGGGCTTTATTTTCATCTATCAGCCGCTTCACCAAAACTTCATCAGAGACATACTGAATTTCCAGCCTGGCTCCCTGATTCCGTTTAAACTTGTCTTCTTCATCTGGCGCATATTTGTACACCACGATAATGGCCGGCTGACCTGTTCGGAAATTTTGCCCGGTCTGGTTATGACCCAGGCCAAACATCAGATATTTGTTGTCATGGGTGATACCAGGACGGATCACAGCACCATTGGCGCTGCCATCAGGGTTGACCGTGGCAATAGCTACCGCTGCACGCATTTCCCGAATCACTCGCCAAAGCTCCTCTCCTTCTAAGGTGCTTGGCTGGTAATAAAAAATAGTGGAAGCCGATGTCCAGCCATCCACTGACGCTTTGGCATCCGCCGTGTCGGACCAACAACCAACAGCGCCAATCACCAGTGCTGCAGAGATTAAAAGTCGCATAAAATTACCTCAATCAAACCGCCGGGCTGACATAAGCCCGGCTATTAAGCCATCAGAAGCGATACATCAGCTCCAGACCTACCTGGCGCCCACGTCGTGGCGTTCCAAAAAATGCCCGTGGTGCACCTGACTCAGCACCTGCCGGACCACCATAAGGCGCAGCAAAGGTAAAGTAGGGCGTTTGCAGCCAACGGGTAGCGATAATGGTGCTGTCTTCGTTACCAAGGTTGCGCCCGTAGGCGGTCAGGCTCCAGTTATCCGCCCGCACCCCTACCCGAGCACCAAAAATAGTCGCTGCAGGTACGTAAGCCAGGTTATGGACCTGTACATACTTTTTCGACTCATAACTTACGTCAAAGTTAACGAACCCCTCAATATCCCCACTAACAGCCGCCATGTACTCCAAGAAAGCACTGGCTTGATGCTTGGAGCTCATCGGAAATGCGTTGCCATTGATTGAGCAGCTCGGAGCACCGACAAGATTAAAGTCAGCACTAAAATCAACGCCCGATTGGTTGAGCGGATCATTGAACTGACCACCACCACTGGTCAAAGACCACTGGAAATCATCACAACCATTGGTGAACTTAGTATCAGCCAAAGCATAATTGAAGCGTCCAATCAGGTTGGCAGAAAAATTCATTGCGGCTTCCAGCTCCAAGCCCTGAACCTGACCCTTCCCCTGATTGGTAGCGACTGAAATCAATGCCTGGCTGGTTGGATTCGGCACTGCCGTTGTTAATTGCAAGTCGGTAATTTCGTTTCTAAACACCGATGCAGCAAGGTTCAACCTATTAAACAAACGTGTTTTAACACCCAGTTCAACGGAGGTCGTTTCTTCCTGCTCGTACCTTGGAATACCACCCACTGCTCCAGCCGCACCATTCAAGCCACCAGGCTTCACCCCTTGAGCGAGAACACCGAACAGCATGGTTTGAGGACTGTATTGGTAGTTTACTGTCATACGGGGCGTAAAGTTACGCCAGCTGCCCTCTTCCTCAAAGGTGCTGACACCCGCAGGGTTAAACTGCTCCAGCCATTTATCTTCTTCCGACCAACGTAGCTCCAAAGAAGCTTTCCATTGATCATTAAATGTATACTCCACCGAGCCAAACACCGCTTTGTTGGTCAGATCGTTCTCTTCTGCGAATACACCATCACGTGGTGAAGCAAAATTGAGCTCGTAACGCTTTTCATCTTTCTGATAATAAAAGGCACCCAGCATCCACTCAAAATCACCAATTGGGGAGCGCAATTGAATTTCAAACGACTTATCGATGACTTCATTACGATCCGACATCGCAAAGAAAGCCTGATCACCGGGAGCAAAAGTAAAGTTGATGGGTGAATGGTCACTGTCCGAGCCGGTACGAATGGTATCGCGTCGGTAAGTCACAGCAGTATCTAAAGTAAAACCACTGTCAAACTGGTAATCAACAGCAAGACTGGTAAGCCACAGATCACGCTCCATACCACTGAAAGCCATACCATTGGCGGTATCATAAAGATTACCAAAAAATACCGGGCCTCCTGGTAAAGGACCATCCTGTGGTACACCAGGAACCAGAATAGGTTGCCCACTGGCAGAAGGGCCATCATTCAGTGCAATTGGTTGTGGTTTAATTTCACCACAAAAATACATGTTGTTATTGCTGGACCCACTGGTTGGCCAATAAGCCAGTGAACGATAACCAGGGAAGCAATTATTCATTTCAGCCGATTGCAGGAAAAAAGGCCGGGTGCCATCATCGTCTTTGGAGTTCTGAATGCGCCACCGTACATGCAATGCATCGGTTGGTTCGGCATCGGCAACAAAACTATAAGTACGGGAAGACTCGTCACCAATGGTTTTTTCAGTGACCAGGTTGGTCCACTCTCCACCATAGGAATAATCCCGTATGGATAAAGCCACTGCTAACCAGTCGTTGATTGGCCCAGTCAGATAAACCTGTACATTGTGTTCATTGTGTTCGGCTATCGAAGCTTTTACCCGACCTCCAAACTCATGCTGATCAGGACCTTTAGTAATAAAATTGATAGCACCAGAATAGGAGTTACGACCATACAAAGCACTTTGTGGGCCTTTAATGACCTCCACACGCTGAATATCGGCCATATCCAGGCTCTGTACTGAGCCGGCATAATAGACACCGTCAATGAAGTAAGCAGCGCCAGACTCTACACCAAATTGCACACCGGCGAGAACGTTGCTCATACCCCGAATGACAGGTCGCTCTGTGGCACGACCAAAGGCTTTGGAAAAACTTAAACCGGGTGCAAAGCGCGCAATGTCATCAATGCTTTGAAAGCCTTGCTGCTCCAGCATTTGTTCATTAAATGCTGAAACCATCACAGGTACACGATTTAAAGACTCGACCCGCCGTCTGGCAGTCACTTCAATAATTTCGATGCTATCTTCCTGTACCTCTGGTGCAGTTTCAGTGTCATCCGCCAAAATAGTTTGGGCGCTTAAACCGAAACAGGCTGCTGTGACAGCGATGTAGAGTTTGCTCTTTTTCATTGGTTTCCCCTGTTGTTGAGCTTATAGGTATATGTATGGACAAATCTCTACTCTGTTATAAACCAAAACTTCTACTGACTGGGTATTGCGCGTTGACAATTATCAAATAGGTGATTCTTTGCTCAGTTCAACCGGTCAGCTAAACAAGCAAATCACTTTAATGGCGAATGACTTTTAGTGCTATTACACGATGGTATCAGTGAAAGGAAAAAACAAAACAAATAAAAACATGAAGTTAAACAATATTCATAAATAAATATTTCAGACTTTGATCAAAGTTTTGCCTATGGTATTGCCTGCTAACATGCGGCAAAATGCAGCAGGTGCCTGTTCCAGACCATAGCTTAAATCCACCGGAAGATAAAAATCACCGGCGCGGATCGCTGGTAAGCATTGCTCAATAAACTCTTGACGCCTTGTTTCGAAATCATACACAACCAGTCCCATCACGGTTGCTCTGGCTTTAATCCACAAGGCTGACGGCGGTCCGGGTGAACGATGAGGCAAATGCAGTTCTGAACTAAGCCCACAAAGCACAATGCGCGCATGTAAAGCTAATTGCTGACTGATGGTGTGCAGCATGTCACCACCAACCAAGTCGAAATAAACATCAACGCCATTAGGAGCCAACTCAGATAATCGGCTTGCAACATTTTCCTGTCGCCGGTTAATACATGCATCGTAACCAAGCTGGCTGACTGCAAGGTCACACTTCATGTTGCAACCGGCAATACCAATAACAGTACAGCCGCGCTTTTTTGCCAACTGCCCAGCAATGGAGCCAATAGCACCCGCAGCTCCCGGGATGACAACCAACTCACCAGGTTGAATTCGGGCTAGCCAGATAAGAGCGGCATAAGCAGTCAGACCGGGCATTCCCAAAACATTCAGCGCGAAATGGGCAGGAACGCCTGCGGGAACCGGCTGAACGGACTGTGCTTGTTGTATGCTGTAGGTTTGCCAATCTCCCATACAACGTACCAGTGAGCCAACCGGCAAGGCTGGCTCTTTTGATGCCACCACCTCACTGATCGTTTCACCGCGCATGACGTCATCAACCGCTACAGCACCCTGCAGATGCTTCCCTGCAATTTGACTGCGCATGTAAGGATCCAATGATAAATATTTTGCTCTGCACAGTGCCTGTCCGTCCATTAATTCGGGCAAGCCTTCCTCAACCAGATAAAAGTCACTTTCCCGGGGAAATCCGGAGATATCTCTGGCAAGCCGGATTTGTTTATTCAGCACTTGAATTCCTCTCAAACACAAGTCTACTAAGTTTTCAGAGTCACTGACTAAAAAACACCATCCGCTTTCATCGAAAGGATCTCAGACTGGTTAAAACCCAGCTCGATCAGAATAGCTTCTGTATGCTCGCCAAACTCAGGAAGGCGCCAGGTAGGCTGGGCCGGTTGCTGTAAGAATTTGATCGGAACTCCCAAGTGCTGATTTCCTTCGTCGTCGGTAACAAGCATCTGCCGATACGATAAGTGAGGTTCATGCACAGCATCGTACAAGCTCCGGACAGGTGCCCAACAGACATCAATTTCTGACAAAAACACCTGCCAGTAGCTTAACGACTGTCGAGCAAAACACTCTTGCAAAAAGTCCCTGACCGGCTGCTGTGCCTGGCCCGGGGGGAGCTTGCAAAGCTCGATTAAATCAGGTCGGTTCAAAGCCACCAGCAGGTTGTTGACAAACTTAAGCTCGCTTCCCCCCAGGGTTAAGAATTGACCATCACTGGTTTCGTAAATCTGATAAAAGGCCGCCCCACCCCAGCTGCGTTCTTGCTTGACCTCAGGCGAACGCTGCTCTGCAAAAGGCGGACCCATTACATTTGGATACCAGGCAACAAGTGCGTCCTGCATCGAGATATCCAGGTAATCGCCCTGACCACTTTGCTGCTTTTTTAGCAGCGCCATCAGCACGCCGGAAAATGCCATCAAACTACCGGCCATATCAGCGACCGGCATGCCGGGCATCGCGGGTTTGCCATCCAGGCCCTGATTGATAGAAACAGCACCACTATCGGCCTGAATGCTCAAATCATGGGCTGGTTGTTGAGCTTTCGGGCCATGCTGGCCATAGGCCGAAATCGAGCAATAGACGATGCCAGGATTCACCGCTTTGATGGTATCGTAATCCAGCCCTAACCGCTGCATCACTCCCGGTCGAAACGCTTCCACCAGCACATCCACCGTGGTACACAGCTTTAAAAAGGCCGCTTTGCCAGCCGGCGATTTCAAATTTAGGTTGATGCTCTTTTTGCCGCGATAGACATTACGAAACCAGACCGACTGGCCGTTTTGCTGCAAACCGATCTGACGCACCGGTTCGCCGCCCGGCGGCTCCAGGCTGATCACCTCGGCACCGTGATCGGCCATCATCATGGTAAAATGTGGTCCTGGCAAAAACAGCGACAAATCCAGCACCCGTATCCCTTGCAGTTTCATCACGCCTCCCTTAAATCACATGCGCCAATTTCAGCTTGGCAATCTCACTGCCGCTATACCCCAGCTCAGATAAAATACTGACGGAGTCTGCTCCCATAGCACCTGCAGCTCTGCCGGCCATCCGCTGGCCATCTACCTTAATGGGGCAGCCCAGGATTTGCATATCGGCTTTTTCAGGGTGAGGCACAGTGCGAACCATACCTATGTCCCGGATGTAAGGGTTTTGCAGTGCCTGGGGTAAATCCAGCACAGGTGCACAGGGAATCTGGCCTTTGAGAGTTTCCAGCCAGTAGGCTGTGCTTTGCTGGCTCAACACCCTGTCCATTTCAAGCGTTAAGGCATCACGATGCTCGCGCCGGTTTGCCACTGAGCTAAAACGAGGCTGTAGCAGCGCCTCATCTTGCAAGATGCCAACCAATACTTGCCAGAACTTGTCAGTCATCGCCATCAGAAAAATAAATCCATCTGCGGTTTTATAAAGCTGACAGGGCACTGTAGCGGGATGCGCCGAGCGTGCAACCCGTTCAGTAATATGCCCCTGATTCAAATACCAGGTAGCCGGGTAGGACAACTGATGCAGGGCAACATCGAACAAGGAGACGTCCACATCACGCCCCTGTCCGGTGCGGTGAGCACCGAGCAAGGCTGCGGTCAAACCCAGAGAGGCAACAGCCCCCGTCATAAAATCCACCATCGAGACACCAAAGCGTGCCGGTGGCTGACCGGGCTCACCGGTCAGTGACATCAGCCCGGCTTCCGCCTGCATCAAATAGTCGTAGCCCGGCCAGCTTTTACGGTCGTTGTCACGACCATAGGCCGATAAATGACCACAGACAATTTTTGGATTGATGTGCTGAAGTGCCTGGTAAGTCAAACCCAACTTATCGGGCTGATCGCCACGCAAGTTATTCGTCACCGCATCAGCAGATGCAACCAGCTTTTCAAACACAGTACGGCCTTCAGGCTGCTTTAAATCCAGCGTCAGACTTTTTTTATTCAGGTTAAATGTTTGAAAGAAATAGCTGTCGTTATCCCCAAGAAAAAAAGGTCCAGTCTGTCGCGAAACATCACCGCCAATGGCTGGATTTTCAATCTTGATCACCTCGGCACCTAAGTCCGCCAGAAACATGGAGCCATAAGGTCCGGCTCCATACTGTTCGACGGCCACAATGCGTATCCCCTGCAGAGGAAGTGCTTTCATACCATACTCCCTCAGATTTTATAGCGCTCAATAAGCTGTTTGGCAATGATGATGCGCTGCATCTCGTTCGTTCCCTCACCAATACACATCAGCATGGCATCGCGGTAGTAGCGCTCAATATCGTACTCAACCGAGTAGCTGTAGCCGCCGAAAATGCGCATCGCCTCATTGGCACAAAACACCCCAGCTTCAGAGCCGGCATATTTCGCCATACCCGCCTCCATATCACAACGCTCACCGGCATCAAACTTTGCTGCTGCCTGCTCAATCAACAGCCGCGCTGCTTCGACCTGCACTGCCATTTCACCGAGTTTCAGCTGGATCGCCTGATGATTGCAGATGGCTTTGCCGAAGGTTTCCCGCTCCTGCGCATAACGGACCGCCAAATCCAGGGCCCCTTTGGCGATGCCAGCACCACGGGCGGCCACATTGATTCGGCCCAGCTCTAACCCTCCAAGCGCCTGGATAAAGCCTTTGCCCTCCACCTCACCAATCAGGTTGGCAGCCGGTACTCTGAAGTCTTCAAACACCACTTCGCAGGTATCAATGGAGCGATAACCCAGCTTCTTTAGCTTTGAAACCTTAATGCCCGGTTTAAAGTTGCCGTCAGCATCCTTGGTTTCGACAATAAACATGCTGGTGCCTTTGTGGGCCGGCACCGCTTTGGCATCGGTTTTCATCAGCACTGCCAGCGAGTTGCCGTTCAGCGAGTTGGTGATCCAGGTTTTGGTGCCATTTAAAATGTAATCCTCACCATCGCGCACCGCCGTGCCACGTATGGCCTGCAGATCGGTGCCTGCGTTAGGCTCGGTCAGGGCGATGCCACCGCGTAGCTCGCCACTGGCCATGCGGGGCAAGAAGCGGCTTTTCTGCTCTTCGGTGCCCGCCCGTTCGATGGCGGAGGCCTGGATCAGGTGCGAATTGAAGATGCCACTGGGTGCCATCCAGGCCGATGCCACTTTCAGGACGATTTTGGCGTAAATGGTTGCAGGTAAGCCCATGCCGCCATAATCCTGGCCAATGGTGGCACCAAACAGTCCCAAATCCTTCATTTGCTCGACCAGCTGGTGTGGGTACTTATCTGCCTGATCATATTCCTGAGCAATGGGACGAACATCTTGCTCGACCCAGCGTTCAATCATATCCAGAATGGCCTGCTCGTCTTCTTTACTCCATAGCTCGGACATAATTCTCTCCGCTTAATAATTGACTTTGTCTTCAACCGAGTGACCTTGCTTGGCAATCAGCATTTTGCGCACAAAGCTGCATACCACGGTGCCATGCTGGTTAAAACCGGTGGTTTTAACCGTGACAATGCCTGCCCCTGGGCGTGACTTGGACTCGCGTTTATCCAGTACCTCAGACTCGGCCGTTAAGGTGTCGTCTTCAAACAGTGGATGGGTCAGCTTGATATCATCCCACCCCAGATTGGCGATGGCTTTTTGGCTCACATCGGTCACACTCATGCCGACCATCAAAGCCACCGTTAAAGGTGAGCAAACAATGCATTTGCCAAATTCACTGGCTTTGGCATACTCATCATCAAAGTGCATCGGATGCGTATTCATGGTCAGCAGCGTAAACCAGGTATTGTCGGTTTTGGTGATGGTGCGTCCCGGACGATGCTCGTAGATTTCACCAATATGAAAGTCTTCGTAGTGACGGCCAAAAGATTCACGAAAACGGTTTTCACTGATTTTTTTTACATTTTGTACCATGGTAGTTCCACCTGAATTAATGTTGACTACTGATTCCATCACTGGAATCTTCTCCGGCATACGCCAATATCCGTTGACAGGTCAGCACAACCGGCCTGTCGACCATTTTTCCATCCACCACCAGCACAGCTTCGGCAGAATCAGAAAATGCAGCAGCTACGACTTTTTTGGCATAAACCAACTGCTCTGAATTTGGCTGTAAAGCCTGGTGAATGAGTTGAACTTGTTTCGGATGAATCGCCGCTTTACCAGTAAAGCCAAGAGCTCGTACTTGGCGTGTCTCCTGCTGCAACGCCTCCTGGTCTTGTAAATCAACAAAGGGGACATCCAACAGCTGAACACCGGCAAGTGCTGCTGCCTGAACCAGCTGACATCGCGCCAGCAACAGAGGCTCGTAACTAAAATCGCAACCCAGCTCTGCTGCCAAATCGGCACCACCAAACATCAGGGCAACTAAAGATTTACTGGAGCGGGCAATCTCAGCAGCCTGCATCAATCCTGAGAGCGACTCAATCAAACCTATTAACTTGCTGCGCCCTTGCAGAGCACGGACAGCCCGTTCCACTTCTTCCGTACTCTGACACTTTGCCAGCATCAGATAAGCCGGAGGACAAGCACTAAACCCTGCCAGTTCACACTCTCCCAACTGGGTCGACAGTGGGTTTATCCGAACCACTACCCGATTGCGCTGCGCCGGGTCAAGTGTACTCAAGAAGGACTGCACTGCAGAAAAAGCGGTATCTTTCTCCGCCAGCGGCACGGCGTCCTCCAGATCAATACAGATCAAGTCCGCCTCACTAGCCAAAGCTTTATGAAAACGATCGGGCCGGTTGCCAGGAACAAATAACAAGCTACGAATTAATGCCATCATTTATTCTCCTTCACTTCAGATTGTGGCACCACCGACTGAAAATGACGGGCAATTTGCTCACGGCTGGCAAACCAGACACCGGGTTTAGCTGTGACGTAACGGAAAAACTCCTCCAGCGCCCAAATACGACCAGGACGGCCAATGATGCGTAAATGCAGCCCCAGGCTCATCATCCGTGGTTGCTGCTCACCTTCGGCATAAAGCACATCAAAGCTGTCTTTGGCATACTTGAGCCACTGTTCCGGGGTATAGGCAGGCGCCACCCACATTTTCATATCGTTCGAGTCCAATGCATAAGGAACAATGACCATCGGCTCGTTAGAGCCGTCCACCTTGGCCCAAAAAGGCGCATCGGCGCTGTAATCGTCCATGTGGTACAGAAAGCCTTCCTCTTGCAACAAACGACGGGTGTTATCGGTCAGCAGATAGCGCGACAACCAGCCTAACGGCCGTTTGCCGGTCGTCTGCTCAATGCTGCTGACAGCTTGCCGAATAAAGGCCCGCTCCTCATCTTCATTCATGCGGAACTGATGTACCCAGCGATAGCCGTGTGAGCAGGTTTCATCGTCACGACGGCGTATCGCGGCTGCCAGCTCAGGTGCACGCTCCAGGCTTAATGCCGCAGCGGTCCAGGTGGCGCGAATGCGGTATTTATCCAGCAAAGCAATAATGCGCCCGGCCCCTTCATTCAGACCATATTGGTAATTTGACTCATTGCCATAATTGCGAATGGGCTTTTTCAAATGCACCTGCAATTCATCGACCGGCTCCATGCCGGCATCGCCGTCACGAATACTGTATTCGGAACCTTCTTCCACGTTAACAACTATGGATAAGGCCAAACGCGCTTGCTCCGGCCACTTGTATTGTTGCTTCATAGCGATAATCCTGTTCTTACTGCTGTTAACATGAGCCACAACGCTAGTGATACTCTTCACCGCCCGAGACATTCATTGCTTCACCACTGATGTACGCAGCTTGCTCAGAGCAAAGAAAAGCACATACTTTGGCAATATCTTCCTGCAAACCAGGCCGTCCTAATGGAATTCGGGCACGCATATCCGCCATATAGGTTTCGTACCCTTTACCCGTGACTTCAGAAAAATGGGCGTTTTGCCAGGCACCAAGACCGGTAGTAACATGATTGGGACAGATTTGATTGACGTTGATACCATGCGGTCCCAGTTCCTGCGCCGCCACCCGGGTCAAGCCGGTCATACCATGCTTGGAGGTGGTGTAGGCCGAGGCATGGGCAAAGGCCGATTTGGAGGCTTGAGAGCCGATGTTGATGATTTTGCCACCATTGCCCAGTTTGACCATTTGTTCTGCGGCGTACTTGGTGCCCAAAAAAGCGCCGCGCAGATTGACGTTCAGCACCGTATCCCATTCTTCAACGCTCATCTCTAAAATGGGTTTCATCAGGTAGCCGACGCCGGCATTATTGACCCAAATATCCAGCCGACCAAAAGTATCCACGGCAAAACGCGCGGCTGACGCGACCTCATCTGGGTTAAGCACATTGCAAACAAAAGCAGCAGCTTTTCCCCCGGCCTGCTCTATGTCATGCACGATGCCCTGCATTTCATCCGTGGTTCCAATGGCGCTGTCTGGCAAGTGCTCTCCCTGCCCCTGGCCAAGATCGGTAATCACTACGGTGCAGCCTTCTGCAGCCAAGCGTTTGGCCATCGCCTCACCCAATCCCTGACGACGACCGGCACCGGTTATCACCGCGACTTTGCCTGCCAGATCCGGATACTGTGCCATACCCCCTCCTTAGATTTGTTCCGTTAAAATGAACAGCGGGTTATCCGCAAAGCTTTGGAATTCGCTGGCAACTTTTTGCATGGTTTCTGTGGTCACATCCTGACCAAACTGCGCCATGTCATTCACCTTGATCACTTCGATGTATTGGTAAGGTGGCCGCTCATCGCTCATCAGCAGCGCTTGCGATTTGTAGAGGTTGAATGCATCGACCGAAGGCAAAGCGCCGGCTGTTGGTAAATCAGTTGTTTTGGCCCATTGCTCATAAGCCTGCTGATCGGCGTCGGATTTCAGATTAAACAAGACCACTAGCGTTGTCATAGCCCACTCCTTTATCAAGTTGTACGGACAAATCTAACGGGCCTGACTGCCCTAGTCCATGCGCCTTGGCAGCGGAAATTGACAATTGACAAAAGGTGGGGAAAAACGGCTGCTAAAAGAGGTTAACGGCCTTTTAGCAGCTGCAAAACAGCATCGGTATGCTCACCAAGCTCTGGCGGCGCCTGGTCAAACGACAACGGAGTTGCAGAAAACTTCACTGGGTTGGCCACCATAGGCACCTGATAGCCTTTGCTGTGCCTGGCCTGAATGTGCATGCTGCGGGCTTGGACCTGCGGATCGGCAAACACCTGCTCCAGATTATTAATAGGCCCGCAAGGCACATGCTGCTCGGACAATGCTTTAACCCAATGCCCGACCCCATGCTGCAACAGCTGAACGGCGAGCAAGGGGATCAGTGCATCCCGATGCTGTACCCGCAACGCATTGCTGATAAAACGCGCATCATCGGCCAGCTCAGGGCAGCCCAGCACGGTGCAACAACTACGAAACTGGCGATCATTGCCCACCGCCAGCAGCATAAAGCCATCGCGGCATTGCATCGCCTGATAGGGCACGATATTCGGATGGGCTGTGCCAAGACGTTGTGGCACCTCCCCACTGACCAGATAATTGGAGGCCTGATTGGCCAGCCAGGCCACCTGGGTATCCAGCAAGGCTAAATCGATGTATTGGCCCTGGCCGGTCTGGTTGCGATGATGCAAGGCAGCCAAAATGGCCGAGACAGCGTACATACCGGTCATCAAGTCAGCAGCCGCAACGCCCACTTTCTGAGGACCACCACCGGGTTTATCATCCGGCTCGCCGGTAATGCTCATTAAGCCACCCAACCCTTGGATCATCGCATCGTAACCGGCCTGCTGAGCATAAGGACCCGTCTGGCCAAAACCGGTGATCGAGCAATAAATCAGTCGGGGATTTAGCGCCGCCAGGCTGGAATAATCCAGCCCATACTTGGCCAGGCCACCGACTTTGTAGTTTTCAACCAGCACATCGGCCTGGACAGCCAACTGTCTGATGTGCTGCTGGCCTTGCTCAGTAGTGATATCAATGCAGACAGAGCGTTTGCCACGGTTGGCACACAAAAAGTAGGCCGACTGACCGGTATTCTGCCCGGCTTCATCGTGCAAAAACGGTGGCCCCCAGCGCCGGGTATCATCCCCTTCACCAGGCTTTTCAATCTTCCAGACCTCAGCGCCATAATCAGCCAGCACCTGGGTTGCCCAGGGACCTGCCAGAATACGGCTTAAATCCAATACTTTAACCCCGGCTAACGGACCTGCCATTCTGTCACCTCGTTACGCTATCTCATCTACCATAGCAGGCAAACGATATCGAAAACCACTGGCTTGTTGCCACAGCTCGGCCAGTGCCAGTAATTGCCAGTCGCTACCAACTGGGCCAATCAGCTGCATGCCGGCCGGCAATGCCTGATCGCTCAGCATCGGTAAACTCAGCGCCGGCAGCCCGGCCTGGTTGGCCAGGCTGGTTAAATCCGCCTGATTGGCAGGCACCGGATCAGCTAATGAAAATGCCCGCTGCGGTGTGGTCGGCAGCAAGATCAGATCCCCCTGCGTAAACCAGTGCCGGGCAGAAACTACAGCCTGCTCCAGCACCAGCAGCGCCGCACTGTAATCCAGCGGACTCTTGCGATCCGGGTAGGCCAGCAAAGCACGCAGATAGTCGGAAAACAGAGCCTGCTGGTTTTGCCATTCCTGCTGGTATTCCAGCCGCATATCGGTTTCACACAGCAAAAGCCCGGCCCGGCGCGCCGCCGCGAACGGGTAATCGCCAAAGGAAAAGGACTGCAGCGTACAGCCGAGCTCACGAAAAAGCTGAAGGTTGTTGTTAAAATCGCGCAGGATAGCGTCATCCACCCCCAAAGTATCCAGCGCCTCCGGCACTAAAATCCGCAGGGTTTTGATGTGCTGGTTGTCGGTGGTGGATTCAGGCGGCAAGCGAATGGCTTCCGGGCTCCTGGCATCAAAAGTGGCCATCAGCCGATAGACCAGGCTTAAATCCCTCGCCGAGCGCGCCAGCGGCCCTATGGTATCCATGCTGCGGCCACAGGGCACCGAGCCTCGATTGCTGACTGCACCGCGGCTCGGTTTAAAACCAAAAACGCCACAATAAGAGGCCGGGATCCGTACCGATCCCATGGTATCAGTTCCAAGCGCTATCGGCACCAGCCCCGCGGCCACGGCTGAGCCTGAACCACCGGACGAACCGCCCGGGGTATGGCCCAAACGGTGCGGATTGTGGGCATCGCCAAAATGGCTGTTGTGGTTGCTGGCACCAAGCGCACCTTCATGCATATTGAGCTTGCCGATGATGCTACAACCGGCGGCTTTGAGCTGCTCGATAACAAAAGCATTCTGCGCGGGCTGGTGGTGCCGGCGTACTTCCAGCCCGGCTGTGGTGGCAAAGCCGGCCACATCAATGTTGTCTTTTACCGCCAATGCCAGCCCGGCCAAAGCACCGTGCGGCTGAGGCTCAGGCGCCGTCGCTGCCAGCTGGGTAAAACAGTTGAGCTTTGGATTGAGCTGCCCGGCAGCCTGCCATTGCCATTGCAACAATTCCGCTGCGCTCAGCGCTCCGGCTTCTATCCACTGTCGCTGCTGACAAAAATCCGCAGCCAGCACCTCCGTATCCAGCTTCACAGCTCGCTCCTTCTATCCGCTTTTTCCGCTTTAGCCGCCAAAGCGCTGATCCAGTAAGCGGATCGGTTTTTGCCGCACATCCACCTGGGTCAGCGGGGTTAACTCACCCTCTCCAACCAACTCAACCTGCACCTCAATCCCTATTTTCCGTTTCAACAGGCTTTGGTAAATCTCCAGCAGCTCTGAGCGCTGCGCCGGCGGGCTGCTGACTTCCACTAAGACGATCATTTCATCCCGACCAGTATCATCCCGCACCGCCTTGCAAATAAACTCCCCCAAAAACTCCGGCCGCTCATCCAGCATCGGACCAACGCCTTGCGGGTAAATATTAATGCCGCGCAACTTTACCATGTTGTCGGAGCGCCCCATAAAGCCACGAATGCGCTTAAACGGCAAGCCAAGCTTATTCTCACCAGGCAATTGTTCCGTTAAATCATGGGTATTAAAACGGATAATGGGATAGACATCATCTTTGTACAAACAAGTCACCACCATATTACCCCGCTCGCCCACTGCAACCGGTTGATTGGTGTCTGGGTCGAGCAGTTCCAGAAAATGTGCATCTTCCCACACATGCATGCCATCGTGATCTGGCCCTTCGGCCGCAATGCAGCCGGTATCACCGACGCCATACCAGTCAAACAGCTCCGGGTTGCCCCAGGCTTTGGCAATGCTGTCGCGGCTTTCCATACCCAGATGACCAATGATCATATCAATCTTGATGTCTTTGCCTGGCACCAAACCTTCATCCATGGCAACATCGGCCAGCCGTTTGATGTAATCCACAAAACCCACCAGTACATTCACACCAAAGGTTTTCATCAACTGCACCTGTTGGGCCGAGCGGGTTTCGACCCCAGTGCCAGCCGACAGAAAAATGGCATTGGTGTAACGGGTCACGGCTTCACGGATGTAATGACCACCATTGATCATGCCGTGGCCATAGCAACTTTGAATGGTGGCGGCCGGCTTAAGCCCCATAAAGCGGTAGCTACGCGCCACCAACAAAGACTGGACTTCCCGGCCTTTGGGCCCAAAGAGTAAGGGCTGCGGCGTGCCAGTGGTGCCACTGGTGGTGTGAAACACCAGGGGTGGGCGCTGCTCTTTAGGGATCGAATCCAGCCCATGGAAATCGCCAATGGGTGGAAACTTTTCGACACTGTCCATAATATCGGCTTTAGAGATCAGTGGCAGCTTCTGAAGGTCGTCCAGGCTTTGAATATCGGCTGGAGTTATGCCCGCACTCCCCCAGATCCGCTGATAAAACGGAATTTGCCAGGCCCGAGCCACCACCTTCATAAACCGCTGATTCTGCAATACCCGAAGCTCTTCAGCTGACATTTGCTGAAAGTGGGTTAATAACGCTGGCCCCAGTGGATACTCGTCAAGCATGGCCCGATAATCAAAGGATTCAAAGTAGGTTGGATAAGATGCTTGCATGAATTTACCTGTGTGTCGGACTAATTAATAAGGAAACAAGGTCACTACTATTGGCGAGCTGCTCCAGCTGGTCTATGGCATTTATCAATTGCTGCCAGTCTTGTGGCGAATACGGCACAACGCAGCTGGCAACAGCCGCCAGGAATTTTTGCTGCTGCTGGTCAGGCGATAATGGCCGTTGTGGATGGCCCAACACCGCTGGCAGGAACAAACCGAGCTCCGATCCACCTTTCAGCCGCAGCTTTACATCAATCGGCGCCAATGCATTTGGATCCGAGCAATCGCTTAATGCCATGGATACCCGATTAGCCAGGGCCAGGCGCTCTGAGTCACGCAGTGCCGCTTCGTCAAAATCAGTGACACTAACCTGGCCATGCAGCAAGGCACAGGCTGCAATATACCCCTGGCATAGTTTGGCATAGCTGCTGTCCATATCCGCTCGCACGGGTCTGTCGACCAGGCGCAGGATCAGCGGTGGTGCCGTAATATAGATCTGCTCAATATCCGCTGCAGAAAAGCGATGCTGCTGTTGCAGCGTCAGAATGGCATCGACCGCGCCATGACCGGCCCGACCTGTTGGATAAGGTTTATGACTGATTTGTTCAATCTGATGCTGCCGGCCTAAACGATCAAATAGCTCGGACAACTGATAGCTTTGCTCATACAACTTAAAATAACCAAAAGGCCCTTCCAGAATATCTTTCGGCCCGGTAAAGCCTGCTCTGGCCAGATCCACTGCATGCATTGCAGCCCTGGCATTGATACCAATTTGCATCGCCAACATTGGTGAGCCTTCAACATGGGCCTGCATCGTGCCGCTGAGCTGGCTGTAGGCAATGCCAAGCGCCTGATGGGTTTGTTCACGGCTTAGCCCCAGCATGGCACTGATGCCAGCGGCTACCCCTAAAGCACCGCAACAGGCTGGGCGAAAAAAACGCAAACCAGAGGTCACACAACTACCAATCAGGGTGGCCACATCCACAGCTAAAATCAACCCTAGCAGCAGCTGCTTGCCGGTTAGCTCGTGCTGCTGGGCATAAGCTACTAAGGCAGAAACAATAGTAGCCATCGGATGAACTACCGCTTTTTCATGCACCGCATCCCATTCCTGATTATGGATTTGAAAACCATTGATCAGGGCCGCATTGCCGGCAGGCAACCATTCGCCGGTGGCCCAGACCTGCGCCTGCTGCCCCTGCCCCCAGCCTTGCACCGCCTGTTTCACCGCCGCAACAGTCGGTACCCGACTGCCGCTGAGCGCCACAGCAAAGCTGTCTTTTAAAAATACTTTGGCAGCCAGGATGCTGCTGTCGGGGAGTCGTTCATAAGTGACGCTAGTCAGATGATCCAAAATGGCGTCAATGGCGCTGCTGTTGACAGTACTCGCAGCGCTACTCATGGCACTAGTCATGGCACGGCTCCTGTTGTAACAAACCAAATAAAGTCGACAGTTCTGATGTTTTCGCCCAGCCTAAGGACGTTAAATCGTCGATACAGCTTTTTGACAGTCCTGCCACAGCAAACAAACGTCGGGCTTTGGCCACCAGCTGTTCGGTCGATAAAGGCCGCTCCGGATCGCCCAGGGTGTCGTCCAATTGGTAGGTTAAAGTGCGCCCATCGATGAGGGTAAGCTGGCAGCGGGCGCCGAAATGCATTGGATAGCCCTGCTCCAAATCGTCGGCCACTTGAAGCCGGATACGCTGTCGCAAGGCGGCAACAGCAGGCTCAGCCAGATGTGCGGGTTGATAATGCCAGAGCTCTGGCTCGCCCCAAATCATTCGTGCAGCAACCGCATGCTGAATGCTAAAACGTGCTTCGGCAGCCGTGACAGGCATAGGCTTATCGCAAAAAGTCAGCGCATCCTGATAGGTTTCAATCAGGATGTGCTGCACCTCAGCGGTTGTCACAGCGTGCTCTGCCAACACAGAGCTCACCACATCCAGCGCCGGATGGGCATGACGGCAGGCTGGCCAGGGTTTAAAGGTGCAGTCATGCAGCAACCAGTGCGGCTGGTCATCCAGCACCCGTTCAGGCACAGCATCGTCCGACATGGCAGCAAAGAGCCCCTGGGGCCCTTCCAAAATAGCCACCGGCCCGGTCATGCCCGCTTTGGCCAAGCGGCTGGCAGCCACACCGCTTTTGGCCGCTTCAGCATTGTGCCATTGCTTGGTGTGCACCCCTTCATGACGCATTTGCCACAAACCACCGGTGCGGCTGCCGGCATTGCCAAGGGCCGCCACCAATTGTGCCGGGGTTAATTGCCACAAAAGCCCTGCGGCCATGGCTGCCCCAAAAGCGCCACAGCTGGAAGTATTGTGAAAAAAGCGATAATGACTGCGACCGATGGCTGATCCAATGCGAATGGTGACTTCGTACCCTATTATTATGGCATCCAGCAGTTGCTCCAGCGAAGCACTCTGCTGCTCGGCCACGGCTAAGGCAGCTGGGATCACCACAGGGCCAGGATGTAGAATAGAGCGACGATGCACATCGTCCATTTCCAATACATTGCCAAGAGCTGCATTGTAAGCCAGCGCCGTATCAAAACTGCTCTGGCCTTGCCATAACGCCGTACTACTGCCGGATTCGCTCGCAAGCAAACTGCGGTAAATCCCGGCCACCTCCGATGGACTGCCGGCCGCAACACAGCCCAGCCAGTCCAGCAAGTGATAACAGGCCCGAAGACGATCTTCCTGTTGAACAGGCTTCGCCAGTAAAGCTGTCACCAGTTGCTCTGTCAGGCTAGTCCCTGATAGCATGGACATAGGACTAGCTTCGGGTCAATTCGGCCTGGATTTGCTCCATGCTTTTATCCTGAGCACCAATGCTTTCTTTGTCTTGCTGAACAATACGAAGAATGCGCGCCAGGTACTCTTGCATGGCCGCACTGCGCTCTGCAGTTTCCTGCTTTGAAGGACGGTATTCTTCAATAGCATCTTTGGACAGCACGCGTTGCTGTACCAAAATCGCCTCCAGTGTGGTTAGCCGCTCACGCGTCACTGCCAGTTCAGTTGCCAGTGCCATAGCAATGGATAGTACCTGCTCTGTCTGCTGATCAGCCAAAAACCAAGGCCGTGTGCCTTTTGCTTTCGTACCGGCCAAATCAATCGCGTCAATGCTTTGTTGTTTCATGACTCACCCCGCTTCGTTATTTTTTCCATAACCCAAAAGCATTCCAGACCGGTGCCCGACCATAATCCTCACCAGAATCGCCCGCTTCACGCTTACCAAAAATGGTTTCATCTACTTTGGACACCACGCCGATTTCAAACAAATCCTCTGCGTTGAAGCCTGCTGCAGCCAACATTGCGGTTAAATCCAGGTCATGCATCGGCCCCCAGTAGGGCTCGTTGTTAAAATAGGTGTCCCAATCGCGGATAAATTGCTCATAAAGGCCCATTCCCTGATACTGAGGCTGTTCCAGATGCAGAGTTAAGCCGCCGGGTTTAAGCAATCGCTGAATGGTTTTTAAAATAGCTGGCATAGCCCGGTGCGAGGTTTCGTGCCAGAACATAGCCGTGGTGATCAGATCGAAACTCTCATTGGCAAACTGCGGCAGCTGCTCAGCATTAGCCTGCACAAAAGTAATATTATCGACTCCAAGCGCTTTAGCTCTGGCATGAGCATAGCGCAAACTGGGCCTGGCCACATCAACAGCAATCACCTCAGCATCCGGGAACGCCTGCGCCAACGGCACTACGTTGTGTCCGATGGTGCAGCCAATGTCCAGGATCCGGCGAGGTTTAAAATCCGGGTGCTCTGTTGCCAGCCAATTGGCAATGCCTTGGCCACCACCATCGCTCAGCGCGCCCAACAGGCCGGCTGTGGTAACAAAAAGTCCGGCATCATAACTGGCCGCTACAGTGACATCATTTTCAAAGTACTCCGTGTAGTAACAACCCGGTTGGCAATGTATATCCACATCGGAAATATTGTGCGGAACCTCAATGGAGTCATTCAGTTGCAATGTTGATGCGTGTTGATTTAACGCATCAACTTGGTCGACTATGCGATCAATTTGTCGCAATACCATGGAACGCCCTGCCTGATGGCGCATTTCCATAGTGTTACGACGCAGCGCACTCCAAAACTGAAAGTAAGAGTCTTGCAACATCGCCTGTCGGATTTCGTGGCGACTTGCTGGCTCACGGCCCTGGCTCTTGACAAAGGCAGGCTTGACCCGCTGCTCATAACTTAGTTTGACACCAGGCAACACTCTGGCACTTAAATGGTAATTCAGATGGGTCAGCACATTCATCCGTGCTACCTCATCATGATTGGCTTTTGGAAAAACCGCATGCTGAGTTAATGCTTGCCAGGAAGGTAAGGTTTTAAGTGCACTCATGACAGCCCCCGTTCAATGATTTGATAGTCCACCAACTCGTAATGTGTTTGCATGTATCCAGCGACGCCGCCTTTTAAAAACAGGTAGTCGTCATCCGCAGTGCACCAAAGATCGTAAGGCGGGTGCTCTTCGGGCAAGTTACCGGCGGTATCGACCAGCTGAAAGTGGCGTGCCTGAAAGTGGCCTGCCGCAACAGTGATGGCTTCTTCACCAACATAGCGCAGACCAAAGCCGGTTTTAAACAGCAAGGGGCCGGTGGCACCGCGGTGATCGGGGGAGGTCAGAAAGAGGTTTGGGAAGAAAGTTTTGCCAGGGCCTTGCGTCAGATCGTACATCCGCAACAGCTGTGCATCGCCGACTATCGGATGCGCCTGCAGCCAGCGCACTGGGGCATCAATCTCTACCTGCTGTCGGATGCGGCCGTCACGCTGATTGTGGCTTTCACACTCGACATAGCCTTTGGCAAAACGCATCCAGCCGCTGCCTTCGTATTTGTCACCTACTGTCAGGCGTACGCTGCAATCAATTGGGCTGGCATCCGGCTGCATCGCCAGCACCACATCACGAATCACATTGGGCTCGTCATCAATTTCGCAGTGCGCCTGCAACACCATGCAGCCATCAAATTGTCGGGTGAGCGAAAAAAACTCACGCCCTCGTTCCTGATCCAGCCGCTCAGGTTTTTTGCTGGTGTAACGGATGGTGCCGCGTATGGTCCGATGCTTCATGATGCCATACCCCTTATCTAGTTATGGATTTCATAACCCGATAGTGGCTGAGCCAAAGTATCAATGCGTTGATCTTTGTCAAGAAGCGTAAATCAACCCAACATCGACTTACTGGCAAAAACGAATTTCAGGCTCCCAGAACTTTCCAGATACCGTTGGCAGCCATAATTTCGCGGCGTTCCGTAAAGAGACGGCCTTCGGCAAAGATCACACTCCGGGTTTGCCGGACAATACGCCCCTCCCCCAGCAGCACCTCACCGGCTTTGGCGGCGGCCAGAAACTGGCTGTTCAGTTGAATGGTGGCAAACTTCATCTGATGGCCAGTGATATCGCCAATGGCGCGGTAAATAACATAATCGGCAAAGGACAGCAGCACGCCGCCATGCACCACCCCTTCCGGGTTTAAATGAATGTCTCCAAGCTGAAGCGCACGAACAAAGCCCTCCCCCTGCGGCTTTTGGTAGAAAGGGCCAATGTGCGCACTAAAACCGCTGTCTTGATCGCAGCGAATAAAACCCTTCACTTCCATCATGAAAAAACCACCTGTTGCTTTGCAATAAAGGCAGCGGCAGCCTGCTGAAAGTCTGCTTGCTGAAACGCCGCATCGAATAAGGGGCGGACCTTAGCCTCTCCAAACTCAGGATCTCCCCCCAAATGCGCTATGGTTTGCTTGATACCTGTTATCGACACCCGGCTTACTGCGAGCAGTTGTTGCTGCCAGTCACGCACACAGGCAGCTAAGTTGGCGCGCTCCGTGATCTGATGCACCAGCCCCCACTTCAGCGCGGTCTCTGCATCCAGCATGGCGCCGGTGTAAAGCAGCTGCTTAGCACGGGCTTCACCTACCAGATTGACCAAACGGCGGCTATCTTCAATGCTGTACAACAAGCCAAGCTTCGATGGCGTAATGGCAAATCTGGCGTCCTGCAACGCCAGCCTGAAATCGCAGCACAGGGCGATGCCCAAACCACCCCCGACGCAAAGGCCATTGATCACTGCGATGGTGGCGCACGGCAGCCGTTGCAACTTCAGCTGAGCTTGTTGCACCAGTTGATTATTGGCGGCCAGCGCCTGGCTATCTTCAAGCAGCTGGTGCAATTCCTGAATATCTGCCCCGGCACAAAACGCCTGCTCCCCGGCAGCCGTCACCAGCACCAGTTTCGGTTTGATGTCCTGTTGCAAGGCATCGCAGTGATCGGACAATTGCTGCCACATGGCCTGATTCAGCGCATTGCGTTTCTCGGCGCGATCAATACACAGGGTGGCAACCGCACCATCCACGCTCAGTTTCACAGTTGACATTTATCAAAATTCCTATATCTGACAAGGCTTCCAGCCCAAATTAGCGCTCTGGCTCCATACCATCGGCCGCACTTTTCTTTTATTGTGATAGCACGCATTCACGGTCTGCGACAAGTCTGGCCGTGTAGAAGTATGCCAAAAGGCAAGTTGCAGGCTACAGGAAAAACCATGACCCCAGCTCAAATCGCACCCCAAACTCTGGCCCAGAAAATCATCGCCCGTGCCAGTCAGCAGCCCAGGGTTGAACCCGGCCAGATTGTCACCTGTCAGGTGGATCTGGTGCTGATGCACGACTCCAGTGGTCCACGCCGGGTAAAAAGCCGGCTGGAAGCACTGGGCGCTAAGGTGTTCGATCCCTCCAAAGTGGTGCTGGTAAGCGATCACTTTGTGCCGGCCACCGATCCGGAAAGTGCAGAGATCCTGGCGCTGACCAGACGCTGGGCCAAAGAGCAGCAAATTGGCCATTTTTACGACATGCAGGGCATTTGCCATGTGATGCTGCCGCAGCAAGGCCATTTGCAGCCGGGTATGTTTTTGGTTGGCGGTGATTCGCACTCGCCCACTGGCGGCGCTTTTGGCACCTTTATGGTCGGCATTGGTGCCACCGAAATGACCGGCGTGCTGGCCACCGGCGAGATCTGGATCAAAGTGCCGCACACCATTCACATCAACTGGCATGGCGAGCTGCAACATGGCTGCAGCGCCAAGGACATTATGCTGTTCCTCTGTGCCCGCCTTGGCATGAACAATAATTATAAAGTGATGGAGTTTGGCGGCAGCACCGTTGCCGCCATGTCGATGTACGAGCGGATGGTGCTGTGCAATATGTCGGCGGAGCTGGGCGGGAAAACCGGCATTATTGCCGCTGATCAAACCACTACCGACTGGATCCGCCAGACCGGCCAGCCAGTGGCCGGGGATGCCCTCAGCTGGCAAAGCGATGCGGCAGCCCCTTACGAGGCGGTGCATGACTTTGATGCCAGCACCCTGGTGCCGCAAATCGCCGCACCGCATAGCCCGGAGAATACCCATCCGGTGACCGAGTTTGCCAGGACACCCATTCATCAGGCGTACATTGGGGCCTGTACCGGTGCCAAACTGTCGGATCTGCATATGGCTGCCGAGGTGTTAAAAGGCCGCAAAGTGCAGACCGGTACCCGTTTGCTGATTGCGCCAGCCTCAGTGAAAACCACCGAAGCCGCCACCAAAGACGGGACTCTGGCGACCTTAACCGAAGCCGGCGCCATTTTACTGCCGACCGGCTGCGGCGCCTGTGCCGGCATGGGGGCCGGTGCCATTGCCAATGGCGAGAATTGCCTGTCGTCAACATCGCGCAATTTTAAAGGCCGGATGGGTTCGCCCGACTCCAACGTGTATTTAGGCTCGCCTTACAGCGTGGCCGCCGCCGCCATTACCGGTGAAATCACCGATCCACGCCAATTTTTAGCAGGGAGCAGCCAATGAAACACAGTCTAACCGGTGCCGCTTGGGTCTTTGGGGACAACATTGATACCGATGTGCTGGCACCCGGTGCCTACATGAAGGGCTCCATCGCCGAACTGGCCGCGCATTGCCTGGAAGCAGTCGACCCGAACTTCGCCAGTCAGGTGCAACCAGGCGACATCATGATTGCCGGCGATGCTTTTGGTATAGGCTCCTCGCGCGAGCAGGCCGCCCAGGCCCTGGTCGAGCTGGGTGTCTCGGCCATTGTTGCAAAATCCTTTGCCCGTATTTTTTACCGCAATGCGTTAAACCTCGGCCTGCCGGTGCTGTTCTGTCCAGAGCTTGGCACCATTCAACCCGGCGACAAATTGCAGCTCGATCTAAGCAGCGGCTTGTTGCATAACCTTAGCAACGGTGAGGAGTTTCAATGTGAGCCCATCCCAGAAGAGCTGATGGGTATTCTGGCAGCTGGCGGGCTCATGCCCTTCTTACAACAGCGTTTTTCAAAGAGCGACATACAGACATGACCCGGGATCACATTGAGTTTATTCAGAATCAATGCTTACCATGGCAACAAGACAGGTATTTTAACGACATAGAGTCGCGATTACTCAGCAGGGACATTGAAAGCTGCGCTTATACAACATTGCACCGTCTTCGTAACGGACAGCAATGGCTGGAGAATCATGCCATCACAGCCAATGAAGAGTTTTATGTACTGGCTGGTAGCTTTCATCTCAATGGATTCGAGTATGCCGCTGGTTGTTATGCCTTTTTGCCCGCAGGATACCCCAGAACGAACTGCATCGTGATGGAGGATACCATTGTTCTGCGAATGTTTGACAGTGCACCGCTGCCATTTGAAGAACAAGATGATGCGATTCAGCGTGCAGCTCATCTGCCAGCCATTCCTTTTCTTGATACCTACAGAATGCAATGGGACAGGCACATTCATGACATCAAACTCGCTCACCTGGGGCTTGGACGGAAAAATCTGCGGCAGGACCCCATTACGGGCCAGCGAACCTTTCTGTTTATGACCTCGCCTCAAACTCACCCGGTAAACTGGCGAGGGCCGAAGGAGATGCACCCAACACCCGAAGAAGCCTTTCTGATCGCCGGAGATCTAACCGGGGAATATGGAACCATGCAAGCTGGGGCTTACTTTTGGCGTCCTCCAGGCATCGCCCACGGCCCTTATGGCAGCAAAGGTGGTAGCTTCAGTCTGATTCGGTTTGTCGGAGGTGCTCATATCAATGTATGGACAGAAGAACTGTTTAATTTCAGTTACAGCGTTCCTTATCAGCCGATAGTTCCACAAGCAATGCGTGAGTTTATTCAAGCTCCGGTTACAACACTGCCTTACTGACGCTTATTGATGGATGTCAAAACTACAGCTGGATAATGGTCTACCTGCCAGTAGAGCCATGCTAACGTAAAGGTGTTTGAAACATCACCACAGGGGTACTTTATGCTCACCAAAGCAGCCTTCCAACTAAAAGCCTTGATTTCTGCTTGCAGCCTCAGCGGCGTCTTACTACTGAGCGGCTGTGCTGAGCCGGAAACTGCGACCAGTGCAAGCAGTGAACCACTGGATCCTGTTGCCGCGGCACAGCAAGAACTGCTGTCAAAAGGCCGTATTCGTGCCGCCAGCTGCGCGGCATGCCATGGCCCACAGGGGATCTCAAATAATCCGATGTATCCGTCTCTGGCGGGACAGGATGAAAACCATTTGCTGCAATCGATGCTTGCCTACCGCAGTGGCGAAAAGGTCAATGCCTTGATGTCACCTCAGGCCAGAAGTTTATCGGATCAGGATATTGCCTTACTGGCAGCCTATTACGCAGCCCTACCGGGCCAATAGCAAGGGCATTAACAGCAAAATGCTTTTCGTCAAAGACAACATGATTGAAGCTTACTAGGCTAACCAAACACCTGGGTGCTTCACCATCCGCAACAAGAGAGCAGAGCATGGAAACCACCACGAAAACCGCCAAAGAAATTTACTTCGATGTGAAAAACAACCCGGCCCGCAAGCGCTTTGGTTTTGGCCGCAAAGCCGTGCTGGTGAATGTCGACCCGCAAAAGGCCTACACCGCCGTTGGCCAGTTTGCCACGGCTTACGAGACCGATCCGAAACAGCTGGAATACACCAATCAGCTGGCTGAGCGTTTTCGCGCCTTGAACTGGCCGGTGGTCTGGACCCATGTTGCTTACATGGAGTCCGGCGAAGATGCCGGCATCTGGGGCACCCGCACCAACACCCCAGACTCATTGCAAAACATCAAATTTGGCTCCGAGCGGGCCAAGTTTGACGAGCGGCTTGTTATCGACCGGCAGCGCGACATCATTTACTGCAAAAAAATGCCCTCGGCCTTTTTTGAAACACAGCTGCAGTCCTTGTTGGTCTGGCATCAGGTCGATACCGTGATCATTACCGGCGGTTCTACCTCTGGCTGCATTCGTGCCACCGCAGTGGATGCGCTGTCGCGCGGCTACCGCACCATAGTACCGGAGCAGTGCGTGGCCGATAAACACGAAAGTTACCACTACGCCAACCTGACCGATCTGGCGCTGAAGTACGCCGATGTGCTGGATATCGATGAAGTCATCGGCTGGCTGGCAGCGCAGCAAAGCGACTAAGGAGCCGTGCATGAAAGCAGATCCCGGGTTTTATCAGTACTGGCCCTATCAAGACCGGCCGAAAATCCGCTGGCCCGATGGCAAAAAGCTGGCATTTTGGGTGGCGCCGAATATTGAGTTCTACGAACTGGATCCGCCGGAGAACCCGCATCGAAAAGCCTGGCCTCAGCCTTACCCGGCCATTCAGGGCTACGGCATCCGCGATTACGGCAACCGAGTGGGCCATAGCCGCCAGATGGCGCTGCTGGATAAATACGGCATTCGCGGTTCGGTCAGTTTGTCCACCGCGCTATGCGAGCACCACCCTGAAATCATTGCCATGTGCAAAGAGCGCAACTGGGAGTTTTTCAGCCACGGCATTTACAACACCCGTTACACCTATGGCATGTCGGAGCAGCAAGAGCGGACGATGATCCGCGACTCAATAGAAACCATCTACCGCCATACCGGCCAAAAGTGTGCTGGCTATCTGGCACCGGCGCTATCGCATTCGGAGCTGACGCTGGACTTATTTGCCGAGGTTGGCAGCGAGCTGTTTGGCGAAGACGGCGGTTTTTACACCTGCGATCTGTTTCACGACGACCAGCCTACGCCGATAGCGCTGCGCAGCAACAAGCGCTTTGTCTCGATCCCCTATTCGCTGGAAATGAACGACACCATCGCCTATGTGGTGAATAAAGTCGAGCCCAGACGCTATGGCCAGATGCTAAAAGACAACTTTGACCGGCTGTATCAGGAAGGTGAGGAATCCGGCACCATTATGTGCATCCCCACCCACAATTATCAGGTGGCCTGCCCACATCGGATGAAAGCCTTTGAAGAGGCGCTGGATTACATCACCAGTCATCCGGATGTTTGGGTCACCACAGGTCGTGAGATTGCCGATTACTTTCGCAGCCACTATTACGATGCCGTGCAAGCCGACATTGCCAGCAAAGCAGGAGGTGTCTGATGGCGCTTGATCCGACCCATTTAAACTACCCGAAACGTGGCTACGGCATGGACCATGAGCGCTACCGCTGGTCGATGCTGACCGACCGGCCCAAACTGAGCTGGCCAAACGGCAAGCCGCTGGCGCTGTGGGTCAATGTCTGCTTGCAATTTTTCCCGCTGAATCAACAGGGCAAGCCCTACAAGGTACCCGGCGGCATGACCATGCCCTACCCGGACCTGCGCCACTACAGTTTGCGCGATTACGGCAACCGGGTAGGTTTGTTCCGGGTATTAAAAGCCCTGGATCGCTACCACATTACCCCCACCTTTGCGGTGAATAGCGAATTGGCGCTGCGCACTCCTTACCTGGTGGATGTGCTGAAAGAGCAACAGCAGGAAATCATCTGCCATGGCTGGAATATGGACAGCCTGCATTACGGAGGCCTAAGTGAACAGGACGAGCGTGAATTGATTCAGCGCTCGCTCGATACACTGCGCAACCTGAGCGGTCAGGCCGTTCGCGGCTGGCTTAGCCCGGCGCGCAATGAAAGCGCCCGCACGCCGGATCTACTGGCCGAACAGGGGATCGACTATCTGTGCGACTGGGTGAATGATGACCTGCCCTACCCAATGCAGACCCAAAGCCAACCGATTTGGGCGATGCCGCTCTCGACCGAGCTGGAAGATGCCTTCATCTTAGGCAACAACCTGCACAGTGAAGCTTCCTATGTGCAGCAAGTTAGTGACAGCTGTGACTTTTTGTTGCAGGAGGCCCAAACGCAAGGCGGCCGGATGCTGGCACTGAACATTCATCCCTGGCTGCTGGGCCAGCCTCACCGGATTGGCTATCTGGAGCAGCTGCTGGATTATCTCAGCGGCCAGGCCATCTGGAGTGCTTCGGCCTCGGATATTATAGCGACAGTGCGCAATCAGCAAGGCGCACACTTCCTTTAAACAATGACAGCTCAGGACTCTTTTATGGCAGCAGCCTCGTTAAAAGAATTGATTCAGGCCCCGGAAATACTTTTTGCACCGGGCGGCTTTGATGCGTTAAGTGCATCACTCATTGAAATGGCCGGCTTTCAGGCGATGTACCTGTCGGGTGCCAGCATCGCCTACACCCGGCTGGGCCGACCGGATATCGGCCTGGTATCGATGAACGAAGTGGCACAAACCATTAGCCTCATTCGCGAGCGCTCTGCCCTGCCGATGATCGTCGATGCCGATACCGGCTTTGGCAATGCGTTAAACGTGCAGCGCACTGTGCGGCTGTTTGAACGCTCGGGCGCCTCGGCCATTCAGCTGGAAGATCAGCAAATGCCGAAACGCTGCGGTCATCTGAAAGGTAAATCGCTGGTTAGTAGCGCCGAGATGGTCGGTAAAATTAAAGCGGCGGTTGATGCCCGCCAGAGCGCGGACACCCTGATCATCGCCCGCACCGATGCAATAGCGGTCGAAGGCTTCGAACCTGCAATGAACCGGGCTTATGAGTATTACCAGGCCGGCGCCGATGTGCTCTTTATCGAAGCGCCGGAGTCGCTGGCGCAAATGCAGCATATGAACAGCCAGTTCCAGAAAAAAATCCCATTGTTGGCCAATATGGTTGAAGGTGGCAGTACCCCATTGCAATCGGCCAAAGATTTGCAGCAGCTGGGCTACCAGATGGTGATCTTCCCTGGAGCCATGGTACGGGCTTACACCTTTATGGCGCAGCAATTTCTGGCTGATATGAAAACCCATGGCAATACTGCCAGCTGGCGCGATCGGATGCTGGATTTAACCAGCTTGAACCAGCTGCTGGGCACCAATGCCTTATTGGAACTTGGCAAAAACTACGAGGCAACCCCGTGAGTAGTCAGCTTGAAAACCTATCGGGGCCTCAGCTGGGCCCTATCCTGGGCGCAACCCTGGTGACCGCAAATTTAGAGCGGGTTCGACAGGCCTATTGCCAGCAACTGGGGTTTAGCCTGGTACGTGAAGCAAGGGTTAGCCCGCAACTAGCTGATTTCTGGCAAGCACCCGCTTGTGCTGATCAACCGATGTTGATTTTAGCAGCCGCCAATGGCGATGCCTGGCTGCGGGTAATTCAGATGCCATCGGAGCAAGATATCCAACCAGTCCAGCCGCTAAAACGTCAGGGCTGGATGGCTCTGGAGGTCAATGTTGCCGATGTCGAAGCAGTACGACATACCATTCAAACCGATGAATTTGCTATCATCGGTGAGCCTGCTTACCTGCAAATCAGTGATGCCATCAAAGCCATGCAGCTGATAGGCCCGGCAGAGGAAGTCAGTTACCTGACTGAAGTGCAAAGGCCAGTGCCACCATTCCAATTGCCGCAAACCAACAGTTTTAGCGGCAGCCTGTTTATTCCAGTACTAGCGGTACCGGATCGCCAGCAGGCGGTCGATTTTTACCAGCAACTGAACCAGGCCGAACCTGCCCTGCTGTTTGATACCAAGATCACTGTACTGAATAAGGCCTGGCAACGCCCGATAGAGCATCAGTACCCGGTGGCTACCTTGCAGCTGGCTGGCAACTCCTTGTTTGAAATTGATCAATTGCCTGAAGCCGAACCGCTGCAAACGGCAACGGGTCAACTACCATCTGGTATCGCGATGATAAGCTGTATCACCCGGGATCTTGATGGCATTGCCAAACGGATGAACGCAACCATTCATTCACTGGATGATCCGTACTACCCAGCCAGTCGGGCCATCTTGTTAAAAGGCAGCGCCGGTGAATTGATCGAGCTGGTACAGGCCTGCTAAGGCCTGCAGTCGGTTACTGCGCGTCTGAGGCATCCTCAGCCCGTGCAGGTGCATCCAACAGCTGATTAATTTCCAGCCAATAGCCATCCGCATCACGAATCATCGACATCATCACGCCAATCTGGCCACCATCGGCCCGCGGGTAATGCACTAAATGCGGTGCTGTAATCACCTGCACCCCTTTGGATGCTGCCACTTTGGCCCAACGCTTGTCTAAATCCTGTGCATTGATCACCACGATAGGATCACCTGGTACTGGCTCGGAAAAATGCTCTTGCCGTTGAGGTTTACGCGGATGCATGTACTCCAGTAACCCAACCGCACCGATAAAATCGTCATTCGCCTGCAGCAATACCAGGCGACGCTTACGTTCGCCCCCATTGTCCATCGGGGAGACCAACACCTGATCGTAAATCACCCGCAACCCCAGAGCATCGCGATACAGTGCCAATGACGTGTCAACGTCTTCAACAATAAAGGTGGTACGTCGAATATCTACCGGCAACCGGTCACTGTCGGGCACTGGCGCCGCATTAATCATGGCGCTGGTAAAGAGACCATAGGTAAGAACAACTGAAATAAATCTAATACGAAGCATGAGAAAAACTCCAAAAAAGAAGGGTTTTCACTATGCCGCAAGCGGTCGGGGGCGCCATTGATAAAAAGCAAGCAGCCTTATCTGAGGATAAGGCTGCTGCGGGGAAAGGTTTACGGTGAAGTTAGAAAAAAGCCTGCAGACCAGTCTGAGCGCGCCCCAAGATCAGGCCATGCACATCGTAGGTGCCTTCGTAGGTATTGACGGTTTCCAGGTTGATCATATGACGAATAACATGGAACTCATCGGCAATGCCATTACCACCGTGCATGTCGCGCGCCATGCGAGCAATGTCCAGCGACTTGCCGCAGTTGTTGCGTTTGACTAACGATATCATGGTCGGATCCCAGCTGCCGCTGTCGATAATACGGCCCACCCGCAATGACCCTTGCAGACCCAGGGTGATTTCCGTTTGCATATTGGCCAGCTTGGTCTGGTACAGCTGGGTTTGTGCCAGTGGCCGGTTAAACTGCTTGCGATCCAGCCCATACTGCCGGGCAGCGTGCCAGCAAAACTCTGCCGCACCCAAAGCGCCCCAGGAAATGCCATAGCGCGCCATATTCAGGCAGCTGAACGGGCCTTTTAAACCGCGTACTTCTGGGAACATATTCTCTTCGGGCACAAATACATTGTCCATCACGATTTCGCCGGTAATGGACGAGCGCAGCGACAATTTGCCTTCAATTTTCGGCGCCGATAAACCGGCCATGCCTTTTTCCAGCACAAAGCCGCAAATGGCATTGTCTTCGGCTTCGTTCTTAGCCCAGACCACAAACACATCGGCAATGGGTGAGTTGGTGATCCACATTTTGCTGCCGGTCAGGCGATAACCGCCCTCCACTTTTTTGGCGCGGGTTGTCATGCTGGCCGGATCAGAGCCTGAATCGGGTTCGGTTAAACCAAAGCAGCCAACCCACTCGCCGGTTGCCAGCTTTGGCAGGTACTTTTCTTTTTGCGCCGCGCTGCCAAAGGTATAAATTGGGTGCATCACCAAGGACGACTGCACACTCATGGCACTGCGATAACCACTGTCGACACGCTCGACTTCCCGCGCCACCAGGCCATAACTGACGTAATTCACCCCGGAGCAACCGTACTCTTTGATGGTTGCACCCAACAGCCCGACTTCACCAAACTTGCGCATAATGGCCGGGTCAAAATGCTCCTGCCGGTTGGCCTGCAAAATGCCAGGCATCAACTCTTGTTGGCAAAAGTCATACGCCATATCGCGGATCATCCGCTCATCTTCGTTCAGCTGATCATTCAGCAGCAAAATATCATCCCAATTGGCTAAAATGGCTTGGCTCACCGGACACCTCGTAATCATCGTTGGACGCTTGCAACGGACTGCAAATTTATCTCTATCTTACTGGATAGCAGTCATCAGCAGACTGATAATTGTCAATTCAAAGGAAGAGATATGATAATACCGAGAGCTTAAAACTGATTCTCGAATCAGCAATAAAACTTCACACATAAAATTAAAACTTTTCACCAGTAGTTCTGCTCAGAACCTGAATCATAAGCGCCTCTGCCGCTGCATGTGCAGTTTTTTTAATCTCCTCAATCAGAGTCTCGTCCCCTACTTCGTAGGTAACCGCCTGCACATGGAAATAATCTGCAATGTATTGTTTAAATACGCCATTTCCAGGGCGATCGCTAGGTGCATCAATTACGTCATAAGAAATTCGTGCGGTAAGATCGGCCAACCATTCCTGGGTAAGCCCTTGCCAATAAAGTTCTTTCTCTGCAGGCATCGTGTAATAGACATTTCTATTCGTTGAGTGAAAGTCTAGTGCAAAAACCAACTGCTGACCGCTTTCGTAGCGCTCTTTAATAAATCCATGAATGCTCTGTGTTTCTTGCTGAGATCGTTGGTGCCAGTCTCTGTTCAAATCAATACCATGACTATTATGCCGCCACTTACCCGCTTTAACGCCATCCGGGTTAACCTGCGGAATAACTACAATATTCACAAACTGTCTGAATTGCTCTGCAAGCGGCTCTCTCTCGAATAAACGCTCCACAAATGCTGATAATGCTAAAGCACCGGTCACCTCAGGTGGATGTTGTCTTCCAATGATCAGAAATAAAAGTGCGCTTTCCGGGGATACCTGCAAGGCTTTCAACTCATTGTTTTGTTCAGAAAAGCCCACTGAAAAAATCTCAGCATCTGTACTTGCTGACACGTGCTCTAACCATGATTCGTAATAGGCATTATCGAGAATCGGCTGGGCTGCAATGTATTGGCTCTGCTCTTTTGGTACAGTTAAACTGAAGCTGATAGTACGCTCAGTTTTCTGATACGGAAGTACCTTCCAACTTTGATCACTCATCAATAACTTTGGTGAATAGCGAGCAAAACCCGTACTAAACACAATTTCAATATCCAACTCAATTGTTTCTTTAGCTCGAACCCTGAATGCATACCAGGCGCTTGGATTTACCGGGCTAAATGCTGGTGATATTATCAGACGATAGTTTTGCTCTGACAATTTCTGACAACTTGTTAAGCGTCCAGCAGGAAAATTTGAATCAAAAGAAGTCTTCTCAAACTCACAGCTTTGCCTCGCGAAAACATCAGTAGAAACGACACACAGCACTGAGAGCCAAAAGTACTTTTTCCATAGTGAAATAGCAGCGCTTGTGTTTAAAACCATAAATTAAATTTCCATTTCAGGTACTTGCTTACTAACTATCAGCGTTCCAGCAGTTTTTTGCTGAATCTCTTCAACCGAGACGCCAGGCGCCCGCTCCAGCAGATGGAAAGCGCCATCGCGCACTTCCAGTACCGCCAAATCGGTGACGATTTTCTTCACACAGCCCACGCCGGTCAGGGGCAGGGTGCAGTCCGGTAACAGCTTGCTGTTGCCGTGTTTGTCGGCGTGCGTCATGGTGACAATGATGTTCTGGGCACCGGCTACCAAATCCATAGCGCCGCCCATGCCTTTGACCAGTTTACCCGGGATCATCCAGCTGGCGATGTTGCCGTGTTGGTCGACTTCAAACGCGCCCAATACGGTTAAATCGACATGGCCGCCGCGGATCATGGCAAAGCTTTCGGCCGAGCTGAAAATAGCGGCACCGGTCGCTGCGGTCACGGTTTCTTTGCCGGCATTGATCATATCGGCATCGATTTCTGCTTCGGTTGGGTAAGGGCCCATGCCCAGCAAGCCGTTTTCTGATTGCAGCATTACCTCAATGCCTGCTGGTACGTAGTTGGCGACCAGGGTAGGGATACCAATGCCAAGGTTTACGTAGAAGCCATCTTGCAGTTCCTGCGCCACTCGCATAGCGACTTGTTCACGTGATAAAGCCATTGCTGCCTCCTTAACCTTGACGAACCATGCGGCGTTCAATGCGTTTTTCAAAGTTGCCTTTGATCACGCGCTGCACATAAATACCCGGGGTGTGAATTTGGCTGGGTTCCAGCTCGCCCGGCTCGACAATTTCTTCCACTTCAGCCACGGTGATTTTCCCAGCGGTGGCGGCCATTGGGTTGAAGTTCATCGCAGTGTGGCGGAACACCAGGTTGCCGTAACGGTCGGCTTTCCAGGCGCGGACGATGGCAAAATCGCCTGTAATGGCAGGTTCCAGCACATAATGGCGGCCATCAATTTCACGGGTCTCTTTGCCTTCGGCGACCGGGGTGCCGTAACCGGTGGCGGTGAAAAAGGCCGGAATACCGGCACCGCCTGCCCGCATTTTTTCTGCCAGGGTGCCCTGAGGCGTCAATTCAACTTCCAGCTCACCGTTTAACAGCTGCTTTTCGAACAGAGCGTTTTCACCAACATAGGAGGCGACCATTTTCTTGATTTGCTTATCTTCCAGCAAAATGCCCAGGCCAAAACCATCGACCCCGCAGTTGTTGGACACCACCGTCAGCTCCCGGGTACCCATTGTTTTGATTTGGGCAATCAAGCCTTCCGGAATACCGCACAGGCCAAAACCACCGGCAATGACCGTCATGCCGTCTTCCAGCCCTGCCATCGCTGCTTCGTAACTCTCTAAGACTTTATTAAACCCTGCCATTAGCTGCTCCCTACCGACGTTTGATTTGCATGAAGCCATTGCCTGATATCATCGGCAGTTGCCAGCGTCCTATTTCCAGGCAAGCAGCTGCCAACGAAATGATTCAACAGTTCAATGTTATCGTGTGCACGTGTCCCATCCGGAAGCCAAAGATTATTTTCAAATCCAATTCGGACATGTCCTCCAAGCTCCGCGGCAATGGCCATTGCCGCAAGCTCAGTTTGCCCGAAACAACAGCAAGCCCATTGAACGTCATTACCTAACGCATTGTAATAACCCAGTAAATCATTAGGGTCTCCTAATAGGTTTTGACTGTAACGTCCTAAAACAAACAAGACGCTGGGCACTAAGCCTGAAAGAACTCCACGCTGTTTTAGCTCTTTATAACGATGAATGTCATCTAGGCTATACAAAATAATTTGCACCCATATCGCCTCTTGAGCACACCATGAAAAGAACCCTTCAGCTTTTACAAGGCTGGATTCATCCGGGCAAATTTCACGCAAAGCTATAGAAACCGCCTCAGGCCTTACCTCTTTAACACAGTAAACCTGCTCGTCAATGCTATAAATACCGACTGCCTCTGTGGTAATTTGAAGAATCAGCTCATCTGCCACCGACAACTTAATGCGCTGTATTGCTTCGTTGTAGTGCAACGGATTGAGGCTATGATGCCCATCGCTATCGCGTACATGGAGATGAAGCACTGAGCCCCCCGCCTGCACAATGCCTTTGGCACACTCAGCCAGTTCCTTCGGACTCACAGGGAGCGCACTATGATCTCCTTTAAGTCGTCGAGCACCATTTGGTGCCGACATCAGAATCAGTTTATTATCAGGCATTTGTTTAAAAGTGTGTGACATGTAAAACTCGCTTAAGCTTGGTAACCAGCTCATCAATGTGTGAAGAGGTATAAATAAAAGGCGGAGCGAGCAGAATATGACAACCATTTATACCATCGGCTCCCCCACTCCCTGGATAGCAAATTAAACCTTCTGACATAGCACGCTGCTTTATCGAAGTTGCAACTTTCCCGCCGTTGGCGTGAGGCGTTTTATCTGCTTTGTCCTGCACTAACTCAATGCCAATAAACAAGCCTCTCCCTCGGATATCACCAATAAAAGGGTGTTCCCCAAAAGCTGCAGCTAAATCTGTGCGTATCACTTCACCTGATGTTTTAACTTTTTGCAGTAGATGTTCTGCCTCAATTACATCCATAACCGCTAAACCAGCAGCGCATGCTGTTGCATGACCAATATAGGTGTGTCCGTGGGCAAAACTACCTGAACCGTCAACAATTTGGTTATGAATATGATCTCGACAAATCACAGCACCAATGGGTTGATACCCTCCTCCTAAGCCTTTTGCAAGTGTCACAATATCGGGTACTATGTTATCCGCTTCAAAAGCAAAATAATGGCCTGTTCGACCAGCACCACACATCACCTCATCCAGAATAAGCAAAATATTATTTTTATTACAAATCTCACGAATCCGCTCAAAATACCCTTTTGCAGCTGGAACAACCCCAAGGGTCGCTCCTACCACAGGTTCAGCAATAAAGGCCGCCACGTTTTCTGCCCCGACACGATCAATTTCTTGCTGTAAATAATTAGCGGCCCGTTCGCCATAGTCTTGCTCAGTCTCAGTGGAAAACTGATGTCGGTATGCATAGCAAGGCTCAATTCGGGGCCAATCGAAAAGCATGGGCTGGTATACTTTACGACGTTGTGGATTTCCGCTTAATGACAAAGCGCCTAATGTATTACCGTGATAACTTTGCTCACGGCTGATTATTAGATATTTATCTGGTTTTCCGCCAGCAACCCAGAACTGCCGGGCCAACTTAATGGCTGTTTCATTCGCCTCACTACCGCCAGATAAAAAATATACCCGTGAGTTTTTTTCAGGAAAACGGGCCGATAATCGTTCAGCCAAGGCCTCCTGTGGAGCATTAGTAAAAAATGCCGTATGTGCAAAACTGAGTTGATCGAGCTGTGACTTTATAGCATCAATCACATAAGGGTGTTGATGCCCCAAGCAAGAAACTGCTGCACCACCACTAGCATCTAAATATGCCTTGCCTTTTTCATCATACAAGTAAACACCATCACCTCTGACAGCTACGGGATAACTCGTTTTTGGTGAACGATAAAAAACCTGTGACATACCGAATCCTATTGCCGTTTTTTTCGACATATTTGGCACTTTCATGGTATAAGTCAAATTGTTTTATTTTACTTAAAAATAATCACAGGCTATACTTAAGAAAAGCACAAAGGTAAATCGCATGAGATTCAGACAGTTAGAGATTTTCCATGCAGTAATGACTTCAGGGACAGTCACCAAAGCAGCAAAAAAACTATCGGTTTCACAACCGTCGGTCACAACCAGCATTCAACAAATGGAAGAAGAAATAGGGTTTGCTTTGTTTTCGAGAGTAAGTGGCAGACTGTCACCGACCGCCGAAGCCAGAGTCCTGTTTGAAGAGGTAAACCGTGCTCATGATTCCCTTGTTGCAGTAAAAAGCTTGTGCCATCGCTTAAAGGATGGCGCAGCTGGTCATATACGCATAGCAGCTACACCTGCTATCTGCCAACGCGTATTGCCTGCCGCCATCACAATTTTCCAGCAACACCATAAAAGCTTTACATTTGATATCTCATCAGAGCACTCACCGGTCATTCTTTCAAATCTGGATGAACGACCTACCGCCTACCATATGGGATTTACCTTTGGTCAGGATGGCTTGGATGGCATAGCTTCAATCTTACTTACAGAATTACCGATTGTCTGCGCTATCCCAAAACAGTGGCTTAACAAAGTATCCAAAGCGATTGGACCGGATGGAAAAGTAAACCTTGCGCAGTTACAGGAGCTGCCTTTTATTGAGCTTTATGAAAATGAACCCTTAGGACAACGAGCACGTTCGGCATGGCTTGCCTCGGGCGGATCGCCTAATAATGTTGTGCGCGTGCATGATCATCACATGGCAGCATCACTGGTAAATAATGCGATTGGGTTTGCCATCCTGGACCGACTGGTAATAAACAGCATCGGCAATCAAGACAATCAAATTGCTATTTTTGAGCTCGCCTCCAGTCACCTGTTACCTGTGACCGCAGTATTTTCCCAAAAACGAAGCCTCTCTTATCCGATGCGATACTTCGTTGATTGCGTTAAAGCATCGATCAACGCTTTATTGAGCCAGAATCTGCGTAAATAAAGATAGCCATACTCATTTTATCGATTTCCATAACCTGAGATTATGGAAATGCTTTTTTTATTGCAAATAGAAAAATCTTCTGTTTATCTGGAAAAGCTGAAGAAAAATTAGCCATTTTTCAGCTTAAAACTTCAGACACTCACTCAGGTTTGGCGGCGGAGGCAACAATGACGAAAAAATCAAAACAAAGAGCCAATTTTAAAGTTCTCACTTCAGTATCACTGATTATGGCAGCAATGCCAGGCATTACAGAGGAAGTTGGAGCCATCACAGCAGAAGAGGAGAAAATTGAAAAAATTGCCGTGGTGGGTTCACGTGTTCAGGGGTTAGCAGAGGACGCGCTTCCGGTATCGATTATGTCGAGCGATGAGATTGCATCATTAGGTGTTACCAATATGCAAGATCTACTTTCTTTTATTCCGTCAGTTGGTGACTTTGAGTTCAACGATGCCAATACAGGGACAAATGGTGCCCGTGGAGATGTTGCTGGCGTCAACCTTCGTAGTTTAGGAACAGGTAATACCCTTACTCTGTTAAATGGGCGGCGAATGGTGGTACACCCAACTTTTGAAAATAAAAATGGGGTCCCATCCATACTCTACAATGTCAACAGCATCCCTTCGTCAGCAATTTCACGTATTGAAGTATTGCGGGATGGTGCGTCTGCCCTTTACGGAGCCGATGCAACAGGTGGCGTTGTAAACCTTGTACCATTTGATACCTTTCAGGGTTTTATGAATCGTACCGGTAAATTCGGAGGCGGATTTGTTTGAGTCATGCTGCCGTATCTTGGGTTA